>JBPCRG010000557.1:0-5615 GCA_050997095.1 Thermomicrobiales bacterium
CTTGTCCCCTTCCTAATTATGGAGGCGGACCCGGCCATCATCGCGCAAACAGGGAGCGATCGGCAGCCGGACTTCTCCGTCTACGAGGAAGGCGTCGCCACCTGGCAGACCCTGTGACAAGTGACCCGACCGAGATGCATGCGCCTTTCATGGGACCACGACCTCAACCAGATGGAGATCACCACCCGCCTCGCTCGTCGCTTCCATCAATTTGTGACGACCGTCCGCGAGGGGGATCCGATCGAGTTCGCGAAGGATTTACAGATTCCTGACATCGAATTCCTTCGCGACTTGGAGGAGACGCTGAACGAAATGGGGAATTGGGCGTCAGCGTATCGGCAGAACAATCGGCAAAAGGATTATCAGGCCGAACAGTCGCCGAAAGACCACTTCGTTCGTCGCGAATTCATGTACAGCCAGTTCGTGACGGACGGAAACCCGGCCTTGGGCTTCTACGATCCGCGGAAGCGGTTCGCCGGCGAGATCAAGCAACTCTTGGACCTAGCCTACAACAGCTATCTCCCCGATGCGATCGGAGGATATGCGCTCACGCCCCACGACTCGTTGCCGCGCTCGTAACTGCAGGAGTTGCAGTTGGCGTTGCGACAAGACCGTGAGCAAGTCACGATCGAGAACCTCCTGTCGCTTATGCAACACGTAGCCTTTGACATCGTCGCGCAGGACACCTATCTGCCCTCGCTCGGTCGCCTGCGGCTTGCCGACGTGGCGGAGATCCGAAGAACCGACGAATGGTGCGCGTACATCCAAGCTCTGCGGGAGCTGCTCGACGATCCCCTACAATTTGCCCGCCCGGACGGCGGAGCGCGAGCCGTGTACGACAGCTTCTGCCGTCTCTCGCAGCGCATCGCGCTTCTCGTTCCCGACCGGATCGTTGAACAGGTCCGGTGGCTGCCAGTGGTCGAGCTCATCTTCGATATCGCGGGATCGACACTTGCCACACGCTGGGGTCCAGATGGCATCATTTTTCAAACCGCAGGAAACGCCGTGCCCCGGGTGGGCGGGCATTTTGCCCCTGTCGTGGTGCGAATGGTCATCCGCAACCTCGCCAAATGGCGCACCGGCCTCGAGTTCAGCACCAGCGTCGAGTTTCTTCACGGCCGGATGGAGTTCGCCGCGCAGCAGTGGTCAGATTTGATCGCACGGACGAGTGAGTTGCAAGGCTTTCGCCGCGGAGACATCGGCTACACCCAAACCGACGCCGCAATCAATCCGTCGGAGGAACCATGAGCACCGGCCCGTTTTCGCCGGAGATCGCGGCCTACCTGCGCCTTGCGCAGGAGCGGTCCAATCTGTTCAGCAATGACCCGGAGGGCGGCATCACCTTACTCCTCGACCCGGATGAAATCCGCGAAGTGGAACGCGTCACTGCGGATCGACTCGCCGTGCAGGGACTACCACGTGAATGGGCGAGCGTCGGGATCGTTTTTCGGGACCAATACGAAATGATTCTGCGCGATGCAGTGGAGTTCCCCGACGGCAGCCGCGGCACCTACATCCGCGCAATGGGAGGCGCGGTCACCGCTCCCGGCGTCGCCGTCCTTCCGGTACACTCGGGCCGCGTCATCCTATTGCATCATTTTCGCCATGCCACCCGCGCTTGGCACCTTGAGATCCCGCGTGGCTTTGGCGTTGCCGGGGAGACGAGCGAAGCGAACGCCCGACGGGAACTGATCGAGGAGACCGGGGCAACGATCGAGGCATTGATCCCTTTGGGGAAGGTCTATCCAAACAGCGGGGCAACGGCTGAGTACGTCGACCTTTTTTGGGCCTCCGTCACTGCCCTAGGAGCGATCGACACGCACGAGGGCATTTCCCACTCGATTGCATTGTCCCCGACCGAACTTGAAGCCGCCATCGGCGAGGGCAACATCGCCGACGGATTCACCATCGCAGCCTATGCGCGTGCTCGAGCGCGTGGCTTGCTCACATTCCCGTCACCCGACGCGAACGAAACCAGGTAGGCGTATCGCCGCCCTTGGTGAGTCCTGGCGACAACAATCGCTTACGATCAACGGGCGAACGAGTGGATCGGCAGCGACTCCACGGCAATGTCCCCCACGCGATCTGCCTCGTCCGCACCAAGACCGAGGATTGGCATGAAACAAAGCAGTCAGGCGGTTTTTGAAAGGCTCGGCTCGGTTGAGATCGACGTCGAGGCCAAAACGGCCGAGCGCACGCCCGACGACATCGAAACCTACATCGCCTCGTTGACCGAACATGAGCGGCGCGACATCGACGACGCGGGGACGGCCATCGACATCGCCATCTTCCTGCATCGGGCACGCGAGCGACGCGGGCTGAGCCAGTCTGCGGCCGCGAAATTGGCCGGTCTGCATCAGCAGACGGTCAGCCGGTTCGAGCAGCCGGACGCCAATCCGCGTCTCGATTCGGTCCAGTCCTATCTGCGGTCCCTCGGCTTCTCGCTCCGCCTTCACGCAGTGGAGATGCCGGGCACGGATCAGCCGGAACCGTTCTCCGAGGCCGGGGGCCGAGACTCGGGTCGGCAAAGTTCGGCGACGGGATCCGGACGGCGCGGATGACAACCCTTCCGCCTCCGGGCTACGCCCGCCACAGCTACTGGCTGGAGACCTGCGGCGACGACCTCGCGCCGCGGCCGTCCCTCGACGGGTCGGTCGACGTCGACGTCGCGATCCTTGGCGCGGGGTATTCCGGCTTGTGGACCGCGTACTACCTGCTGAAGCGCGAGCCGCCGCTGCGGGTGGCGATCGTCGAGGCGGAGATCGCGGGGTTCGGCGCGTCGGGGCGAAACGGCGCCTGGTGCACGAGCGGCTTCCCGACCGGCCCCGACGTGCTCGCCGCGAAATACGGCAAGGCCGCCGCGCAGCGCGTGGTCCGGGCGATGGCCGCGACGGTCGCCGAGGTCGGGCGGGTCGCCGACGCCGAGGGCATCGACATCCAGTGGACGAAGGGCGGGCAGCTGATCGTCGCCCGCGGCCCCGAGCAGCTGGCGGCGATCGCGCACGAGCACCGCACGATGACCGACCTCGGCTTCGGCGGCCGCGTCCGGCTGCTGGACAAGCGGGAGACCGACGCGCGGGTGCGCATCGCCGGCGTCGTCGGCGGGTATGCGGACAGCGAGACCGCGACCATCCATCCGGGCCGTCTCGTCCGCGGCCTGGCGCGGACCGTCGAGCGGATGGGCGCGACGATCTTCGAGCGGACCCCCGTCACCGCCTACACCGGCGGCCCGCATCCGGCGCTGCACACCGCGCGGGGAGACGTGCGCGCCCGGACGATCGTGCTCTGCGGCGAGGCGTACCTCTCCCGGCTGAAACCGCTGCGGCGGCAGGTGATGCCCGTCTACTCCCTGATCACCCTGACCGAGCCGCTCTCGGCCGCCGACTGGGCGGAGATCGGCTGGGAAGGGCGGGAGTGCGTCGCCTCGTGCCGGTATCAAGTCGACTACCTCTCGAAGACGGCCGACGGCCGCATCCTCTTCGGCGGGCGCGGCGCCCCGTACCATTTCGGCTCCAGCATCAAGGACGGGTACGACCGCCACTCCGCGACCCACAGCATGCTGATGGACAACGTCCGGGCATGGTTCCCCCGGCTCAAGGACGTGCGGTTCAGCCACACGTGGGGCGGCCCGCTCGGCTGGCCGCGCGACTTCATGCCGACGATGGCCTACGACCCGGTGCGGAACGTCGCGACCGCCCGCGGCTACACGGGCAACGGCGTCGCCACGGCCAACCTCGCCGGCCGCATCCTGACCGATCTCATTACCGGCAGACCCTCGGATCTCGCCGACCTCCCCTGCGTCAACCACCGCTCGCCGAACTGGGAGCCGGAGCCCTTCCGCTTTCTCGGCGTCCGTTATGTCCAGCGCGCCTACGCGGCGATCGACGCCAAAGCCGAGAAGACCGGAATCGCGCCGGACGGCACGTCGCTCGCGGAGCGACTGACGAAGCATTGAAAGCTGCGTGCCGACAGCGTTGTCCGACCGCATGCAGGGCGACGAGATCCTTCGTGCCTCAGGATGACGGCGGAGGAGGCATGCTCAACAAGTCATTCTGACGAAGGAAGAATCTCGTCGGTCTCTGCCCGCCAGACACATGCCGATAGTCGGACCACTCAGGCAATGAAGGATCTTTCCATCGGCCGCGACGCCTCCGCGCGCCGGGGACCGCGTGATAGGCTCCCCGCATCGGACCTCCGGGAACCCTGCCGTGACGGATCGGAGAGACATCGTGACCGCTGCTTCCGACGCGCCGTCCACGGCCGCGATCGAGCCGATCGTCCCCCCCGCCTGGGAGCCGTTCCAGACGGCGGGCCGCGCGCCGGTGCAGATCCGGGACGTCCGCGTCGTCTGCACGGCGCCGGACGGCATCCGGCTCGTGATCGTCAAAATCGAGACGAGCGAGCCGGAGCTTTACGGGCTCGGCTGCGCCACGTTCACGCAGCGGCCGCTGGCGGTCGTCGCGGCGGTCGAGCAGTACCTCAAGCCGCTGCTCGTCGGTCGCGATCCGCACGACATCGAAGACATCTACCAGTCCTGCGCCGTCAGCTCCTACTGGCGCGGCGGGCCCGTGCTGAACAACGCGCTGTCGGGAGTCGACATGGCGCTCTGGGACATCAAGGGCAAGATCGCGAATCTGCCGGTCCACCAGCTCTTCGGCGGCAAATGCCGGACCGCGGCTCCGCTCTACGTCCACGCCTCCGGCCGCGACACCGAAGAGGTCGAGGAGGCGGTCCGGCGGTTCCAGGAGGCGGGGTTCCGCCACATCCGCTGCCAGGTGGAGGTGCCCGGAAGCGCGACCTACGGGGTCGAGTCGAAACGAGGCCCGAACTCCCCCGCCGATCGTCCGCAGCACCTCGACCCGCGCCAGAAGCCGTGGGATCCCGCCGCCTATTGCCGGACGGCCCCGCGCCTCTTCGAGCACCTCCGGTCGCGCCTCGGCGACGAGGTGGAGCTGCTCCACGACATTCACGAGCGGCTGGCGCCGCCCCTCGCGATCCGCCTTGCCAAGGATCTCGACCCCTACCGCCTCTTCTTTCTGGAGGATCCCTTCGCGCCGGAGGACAACGGCTGGTTCGCCACCCTCCGCCCCCAAGTCACCACCCCGATCGCGATGGGCGAGCTGTACTTCAACCAGGCCGAGTATCTACCCCTGATCCAGGAGCGGCTGATCGACTTCATCCGGGTCCACATCTCGGACATCGGCGGACTCAGCGTCGCCCGGAAACTCGCCGCGTTCTGCGAGTTTTACGGCGTGCGGACCGCGTGGCACGGGCCGGGGGACGCCTCGCCGGTCGCCCACGCCGCGAATCTCCAGCTCGACCTCGCCTGCCACAACTTCGGGATCCAGGAGGGGTACCTCTTCCCCGACCGGACGCTGGAGGTCTTCCCCGGCTCCCCCGAGATCCGCGACGGCATGCTTTGGTCGAACGATCGCCCCGGCCTCGGCATCGATCTGGACGAGCGCGCAGCCGCAAGATACCCCTTCCCCGAGCACCCGCTGAACGGCGCCTGGCCGCCCGTCCGCCTTCGGGACGGCATGGTCGTCCGGCCGTAAGCTTCATCCGGAGCAGGCGCCGGCGAGATCGGTCGAGTGCGGAGGTGGATGGGATATGCC
>JBPCRG010000623.1:0-6632 GCA_050997095.1 Thermomicrobiales bacterium
GGCGAGCTCTTCGCGCAGGCCGGCGTGGTGCTCGCGGTCGGCACGCGCTTCACCTCCGACTACGGCGGGGCGCGGACGTTGGGCTCGGGGCAGTCGCTGATCCAGATCGACATCGACGACGAGGAGATCGGGCGCAACACCGTCCCGACGATCGGCATCGTCGCCGATGCGAAGGCCGCGCTCGCCGAACTCATCGCCCGCGCCGGGGCCCACAACCGCGCCCGCCCCTCGCGGGAGACGGAGTTGCGGGCGTTGAAGGCGCGTGTCGCCGCAAAGATCGACGCCGTCCAACCGCAGGCCGGTTTCGCCCACGCGATCCGCGCCGAACTGCCGGACGACGGCATCCTCGTCAGCGAGATGACCCAACTCGGCTACTGGAGCAGCCTCGGCTTCCCCGTCTACGAGCCGAACACGTTTTTGAGCCCCGGCTATCAGGGGACGCTCGGATGCGGCTTCTGCATCGCGCTCGGAGCCAAGGTCGGCAAGCCGAAAACCCCGGTCGTCTCGATCAACGGCGACGGCGGCTTCGGCTTCACCCTGAACGAACTCGCCACGATGGCGCAGCACGACATCGGGGCCGTGGTGATCGTCTTCAACGACAACGCCTACGGCAACGTGCGCCGGATGCAGGTGCAGGACTACGGCAACAAGATCATCGCCTCCGATCTGGTCAACCCCGACTACATGAAGCTCGCCGACGCCTTCGGCGTCACCGGCCGCCGGGTGGAGACCCCCGACGCCCTGCGCACGGCCCTTCGCGCGTCGTTCGCCGCGAACGAGCCGACGCTGATCGAGGTCCCGGTCGGCGAGATGCCCAACCCCTGGAAAATGCTCGGACTGCGCTAGCGATCCATCTCGCGACTTGCCGGACCGACGACCAAGGGAACCTTCGTGCCCCGGTGCTCTATCCATCGTCAATTGTCGGGATCACGAGACGACGAGATTCTTCCTTCGTCAGAATGACAATCAAGGGGTCATCCTGAGGCACGACGGATCTCGTCGTCGTGCCGCCGATTCGATCGAAGACTCCCGCAACGCGATCCGCCCAAGCAGACGGCCTTGGCGGAGTCGCCAAGGCCGTCTGCTTGGGGCAATCCTTGCACGCGGAGGGTCTCGGTTTGCGTCATTGAACGCTTGTGCTGTCTGGAAGCCGGGTGTAGGATCGGAGGGCCGCGTCCGGGTGGTGGGCTATTCGTCATCCGACACGAAGGAGTCCCATCATGGATCCGAACCGGTTCGATCGGCTTTCGCGGGCGTTCGCGAGCGGTCTCACGCGTCGGCAGATGGTCGGCGGTCTCGGCGCCGGCGGCTTGACCGCAGCCCTCTTCGCACCTCGGGCCGAGGCGGCCTCGATCGCCGACGACCGCACCTGCACCTACGACTTCACGGCGACGGTCGATCTCGGCCCCAGCAGCGGGCGCAAGAGCTCGCGGGAGATCGTGGGCGAACTCCGGCTGACGGTCGGACCGGGCGGCGCGATCGACCAGGGGACGCTGACCGTCGCCGACGGGTCCGAGTCGGCCGTGGTCGGCCAAGCCGTCGGGCGGGCGGTCAACCTGCGGATCTCCCTCGCCGGGAACCAGACGATCGTCGCGGTCGGAACGGCGCAATTCCCCGTCGTCGGCTGCAAGGGCCAGATGGGCGGGCCGCTCACCGGCCCGCAACGGCATGACGTCGGCGATTGGACGGCCTCGCCCAAGAAAACGGGGCCGACGCCGACGCCCGCTTCGACGCCCTCCACCGCGGCGACCGCTGTCCCCGTCGCCGCGACCGTCGTGCCCGAAGCCTCTCCCCCGCCGTCGACCGACACGGCCGCGTCGACATGCGATCTCCAATGCGGGGGCGACACGTTGGGACTCGACGAGGCGAACTGCGTCTGCGGCTGCCCGTCGGGCATGACCACCTGCGTCGCCGAGATCGGCTCGATCCCCGGGAAGGGCGGCGTGATCTTCAACGGCCCTTCGGTCAAATTCAGGACCGGTTACTGCGTGGACGTCGCCACCGACACGTCGCATTGCGGCGCCTGCGGCAACGTGTGCCCGAGTGGAGCCAACATCGCGTCGGCCACCTGCTCCGGCGGTCGGTGCCACGTGGAATGCGCCAAAGGCTTCGACGATTGCTCCCGGGCGGGCGCGGAGCAGTGCCTCACTGATCTCGGTTTCGACGACCTGAATTGCGGCGGCTGCGGGCAGGCGTGCCCTCCCAGTTTCATCTGCGCCAATGGCGGCTGCCGCTGCGGCATCGTCTGCGGTCCCGATCAGACTCTGGACGAGAACGCCTGCGTCTGCTCGTGCGCTGTCGGCACCGCCTGCGGTTCGGCTTGCGTGGACGTCGCCAGCGATCCGGGCAACTGCGGCGCCTGCGGCAACGTCTGCCGGCCGTTCGAGCCGAGCTGCGCAGGCGGCGGATGCGGCGGCGTGCTGGATCCGAACGCCTGACGACGCCTTGAAGGTGCCGGAGTCCGCCTGATTGCGGCAGGCGTCGACAGCCCATCGATCCCGAGGCCCTCGCGGTCCGGCGGAATTCCCGCCGGGCCGCTCCGTTTCCCGTTCGGCATCGATTCCCCGACCCGCCGCCGGCGCGTGTCTGCGAAGGTGCTCCGCTCGTCGGGAGCGCCCCGGAGGTGGCCGTCTCGTCGGGGCGGACCTCCGAGTCCGCCCATGCCGCCGTCGCGTTCCGATCGACCGCGGCGAGGGCGGCTTCCCCCGCAACCGCTTCGTGATGCTTGCCCGCGATCGATTGGGTGATTTTACCGATGCCGCGGTGCCACCCGAAATCCATGATGGACCAATGCCGGACGAGATGGATTCGGCGCCGATCAGCGATGCAGCGACCCTTCGGGTCGAGGAGGAACTCCGATGACGACTTCGAAGATCCAGACCAGACATCCCCTGACCGGTCGGCCGCTCGTCCTGATCGGCAAGGTCGCCGCCGTCCTGATGCTCGCCGCGATGGTCTTCGCCTTTGCCGCCGGCGACGTCTCCGCCAAGAAAAGGGCCGACCCCAACGGCGACACCGTCGTCCTCGTCGACCCGACGCCCTCGCCGACTCCCACCGTGGGCTTCATCGTCGACCCGCTGCCCATCGCGCCGACGGGCGGGACGATCGTCGATCCGCCGCCGGCCGCGACCCCGCAGCCGGCGATCAACGTCGACCCGCTGCCCCGCAGTCCCGACTCTGGCGTGATCGTGGACCCGATTCCCGGAGGCGCGACAATCATCCTCAACGTCCACGGCTGCCCGACCGGGTACGACGTCCTGAATCCCGACATGTACGCGGCGGCCGCGGATTGCCAGCGGACGATCGACCCCGTCACCTTCCATCTCTACGACAACGCCGGCGACTATGTTCAGTCGACGTCGTGGCTCGCGACGTGGCATGACGTGGTCCATGGCACCGATCTGCTGAAAGAGGAGATTCCCGTCAGCGACAAACGACCGTTCGCCTACTGCCGGTACGACCAAAACGGCTTTCAACGCGCTGATGTCGGCGGCGGATCGCTCAAACTCGACATCAACGACGGCCAAACGCTCTATTGCGACTGGTACGTGACGCCCCGCTTCAAATTCGCCGGCGGAGACATCACCGCGACATCCTCCGGCACGGTGAAGCAGGCCGACCCGGCCCCCTCGGAACCAGCCAGCCTCTTCATCAACGCCACCGCCTGCCCCGCCGGATATGCCGCCGCGACCGCCGGCATCTACGACCTCGCCGCCAACTGCCACGACGCGGCTCCGTTGACGACGATCTGGGTCGGAGACGGCACGAATTCGACGATCTACAGCCACACCGCCGGCGTCAGCGTCAGCCTGCTCGCCCCCGGCCTGAAGCAGATCGTCTACGAGATCCCGGCCGGATACGCCGAGCCGCGCGTCTTCTGCGTCGAGAACCAGCTCGACGACGCCAGCCCAGAGGTCGAGGTCGACTTCTCCGGCAGCATCTTCCACCTGAACGTCGGCGCCGGCGCGTTGGCCTATTGCGACCTGATCGCGAGCCCGGCCGGCGCCCAGAGCACCGCCAGCGTCGTCTCCGTCTCCGCCCTCTGCGACGTGCCCGCGCTGAACGGCGACTTTTCACACGCCAACCTCGCCGCCAGCTGCGGCCCGCTCAGCGACGTCCACGTGACCGCCTCGGCGAACGGCCATCCCCTCGGCCTGGCGGACACCCTCGGCGGAGCCGAGATCATCGGCGGACTTCCCGCCGGCCAACTTCACCTCTTCGCCTATTCCAGTTCGATTTATCTGGGCACCGTGACGCCCATCGTCTTCTGCAACATCTCGGGCATCGGCAACGATCAGCAGGTCCTCGTGAACACCGACGGATCGTTCGATCTCACGGTCGCCGACGGAGAGACGGTCAACTGCCACTGGTTCTTCCTCATGGACTCCAGCGTGCCGGAGAAAGGATTCACCGTGGACGCCCGAGCCGATGGTCCCGTGGCTGTCTCCGGCGACGATCTCGCGCCGAAGGGCGGCGAAACGCCGACGGCGGACACGGCGGGCGCCGCCGCTCCGGAACCCGTCCAGATCATCAGCCCCCTCGCGTCACGGGACGGCGATCGGTCCCGCTGACCGGCGCGCTCCCCTCCCTTTGGCCACCCGGACATGGCCGCAACGACCCTGGCGCCCGCGCCGGGGTTTTTGCGTCGCCACGCAGCCGGAGCGGCGGGAGTAAGATGATGACCCAAACGTCCACCACCGGCGCGGGAAGGAGCAGTTCTCGCCGTGGATCGCCTGCCCCCGGCGTTGCCGGTTCCGCTGTCGCCGTTGATCGGCCGGGAACGCGAGTGCGCGGACCTCGTCGCCAGCCTGCTCGACGGCCGGACCAGACTGCTGACCGTGACCGGTCCCGGCGACGTCGGCAAGACGCGGCTCGCGCTCGCCGTCGCGCAGTCGCTGGAGTCCATCGGCGCCGACGGGGCGCGGTTCGTGCCGCTCGCGGGCATGCTCACCGCGCAGGATGTGCTTCCGGCGATCGCGCGGGCGGTCGGCGTCGAGGAGACCGGCGACCGCCCGCTCTTCGCCGAGATCGTCGTCCGGCTCGGGAACAGCGACGCGCTGCTCGTCATCGACAACGCCGAGCACGTGGCGGATGCCGCCCCGGAGCTGGCGCGGCTGCTGGCAGCATGTCCGGCGTTGCGGATGCTGGTCACGAGCCGGGTCGCGATGCGGATCCAGGGGGAGCGGGAGTTCTCGCTGCTCCCGTTCGCGCTTCCCGGCCCCGACGCGACGGCCGCGGCGTTGACCGGATCCGACGCGGTCGCGCTCTTTCTGGAATCGAGCCGGGAGGATCGCTCGCGCCTCGTCCGCTCCGACGCCGATCTCGTCGCCATCGGCGGCATCTGCCGTCGCCTCGACGGACTTCCGTTGGCGATCGAGCTCGCCGCGGCCCGGTCGACGGTGCTGTCGCCGCGCGGGATGCTCGCCCGACTGGAGCGCCGCCTGCCGCTGCGGACCGGCGGGGGGCGAGACCTCCCGGAACGCCAGCGGACGCTCCGCGCGACCATCCGCTGGAGCTACGATCTGCTCACCCCGACTCAGCAACGGCTCTTCCGCCAGATCAGCGTCTTCAGCAGCGCGACCCTCGAAGCGATCGAAGGAGACCAGATGGGCATCGCCGATCCCATCCCCGGGGACGCCAGTCCGATCTTCGACGACCTTGCCGCCCTCGTCGACCACAGCCTCCTTCGCCGCAGCGAGGACCCCGACCGTGAGCCCCGGTATTTCATGCTGGAGACCATTCGCGAATTCGGGCACGAAATGCTTGCCGAACTCGACGAGCTCGCCTCGGCGAAGGAGCGGCACGCATCTTTTTTCGCGAAGTTCGCGGAGTCGGGCGCATCCGCGCTGACCGGTCCGGAGCAGGCGCACTGGCTCAGGAGATTCGAGCGGGATCAGGATAACCTCCGGGTCGCGCTGCGATGGGCGATCGAGGAGCGCGCGACGCGGACCGCCGCACGCATCGGTTCGTCGCTCGGCCGCTGGTGGCTCCTGCGCGGTCATCTGACCGAAGGACGCCGGTGGATCGGGGAAGTGCTCGCGCTCGATCCCGATGCGGTGACCGCCGAACGCGCGACGACCTTGACCGTGATGGGAGCGCTCGCCGAGGATCAGGGAGACCATACCGCCGCCATCGCCGCCCACGGCGAGAGTCTCGCGATCGCCGAGGCGCTCTCCGACGACTACGGCATCGCCCGCGCCACCAACAACATCGGCTTGGTCCGCCTCGGTCAGGGAGACTATGCGGCGGCGACGCGGCAGTTCGAGGCGTCGCTGCTGGCGTTCCGGTCGTTGGGCAACGATGCGGCCGGCGCGGTCACGATGCTCAATCTCGCCACCGTCGCCGATCGCGCCGGCGACGAGGAGACGGCGAGCCGCATTCTGGAGGCGGCGCTGACGGTTCAACGCGCCGCCGGCGATGCGCAGCGGATCGCGTGGACCCTGCAGACGCTGGGGCTTGTCGCGACGGGTCGGGGCGAGCTCGATCAGGCCGACGCCGCGTTCGTCGAGGCCATCGCGCTATGGGAGGAGCTGGGCGACGCGCAGAGCGTAGCCCGGACTCTCGCCCACCGGGGCAGGCTGGCGCGTTTGCGCGGCGAGAAGGAGCGGGCCGCCGAGCTTCTGGCCGAAGGG
>JBPCRG010000649.1:0-11850 GCA_050997095.1 Thermomicrobiales bacterium
GCCGGCGCTGCCGGTCCGGCGATTGCGGGACAGTGGGAACGTCGGCTCGGCCTGACACAGGCCGAACCGCCGTTCCTTTTCTTCTGTCCGATGCGAATCACCGACGACCCCGGCGCCGACTGCTCCAGGCATCGACGCGTCGATGGGGCGAAGGCCTCCGGGCGATTCGGATGAATGGCGGGTGACTCGCTCGACGCTCTCGCCGACTCGACGGGAGCGGCGCCTGCGGGAGCGCAACGAACCGTTCGTGGAATGCGACCGACCCCTACAATGACTTGGTGACGCGCCGCACGCGAGCCAGCCGAGGACGCCGAAGAGGCCGAGTGGAACACGCCGACGCCGACCGCACCCCTCAACCTTCAGGACAAGACGCGGCATTCGAGGTGCGCGATCTCTCGGCGACGTTTGTCGAGAAGGGCGTCACGCTCGAAGCCCTGCGGTCCGTCACGTTCAGCGTGCGGGACGGCGAGTTCGTCGCGGTCATCGGGCCGTCCGGATGCGGCAAAAGCACGTTGCTGGACATCGTCGCCGGGCTGCTCCGTCCCGCCCGCGGCGACGTCATCCTTGGTGGACAGCGATCGTCCGCATCCGATCGCCTCGGGCGATCGGCCTACATGCGGCAGCGCGACCTCCTACTGCCTTGGCGCGACGTCCTGGACAACGCCGCCATCCCGCTGGAGATCGCGGGGATGACGAAGCGGAGCGCGCGCGGTGAGGTGCGGGCCAGATTGGCCGCGTTCGGTCTCGCCGGTTTCGAGCACGCCCATCCCGCCCAGCTCTCCGGCGGGATGCGGCAACGCGTCGCCTTCCTGCGCACCCTGCTCGCGGGGCGGTCGCTGCTCCTGCTCGACGAGCCGTTCGGCGCGCTGGACGCGTTGACCCGGGTGCAGATGCAGGACTTCCTCGTCGCGCTGCTGGCCGAGGAGCGGAAAACCGCGCTGTTGGTGACGCACGATGTGGAGGAGGCCATCTTCCTTGCGGACCGCGTCGTCGTGCTCAGCGCCCGCCCCGGGCAGGTGACGGCGATCGTCGACGTCGGCTTGCCGCGTCCGCGGGAGCGCGTTCTGGTGACCACCGCCGAGTTCGTCCGGCTCAAGAGCGAGATCCTGAGCCATCTCGGATTTCTCGCGCCGCTCCCCGGCAGGCAGTCGGCGTGAGTCCGTCCGAAGGGCAGGCCGACGTTCCGAGGCCGCGCCGCGCGCTCGGCTGGGCGCCGCCCGTGCTGCTGGTCGTCGGGGCGTTGCTGGCGTGGCAGCTATGGGTCGATCGCGCCGGCGTCAAGAGCTGGCTGCTGCCGAGCCCGTCGGTCATCGCCAAAACGCTCGTCGGCGACCGCGGGCTGCTCCTGAGCAACGCATCCACGACGCTTTGGGAAGTGCTGCTCGGGTTCGCGGCGGCGCTGGCGGTCGGCGTCCTGGTCGCGGTCGCGATCGACGCGTCGGCGACGGTCGACCGCGCCGTCTATCCGCTCGTGGTCGCGAGCCAGGCGGTGCCCGTCATCGCCCTCGCGCCGCTGCTGCTGACCTGGTTCGGCTACGGGATCGCGCCCAAAGTGATCGTGGTCGCGCTCCTGGCGTTCTTTCCGATCGTGGTCAACACGGTCGACGGGCTGCGGTCGGCGGACCGCGAATCGCTCGACATGCTGAAGACGTTCGGCGCGGGCAGGTGGGCGAGGTTCTGGATGGTCAAGGCGCCGGGCGCGATGCCGGGCGTCTTTTCCGGGGCCCGGATCGGCGTCGCCGTCTCCGTGATCGGCGCGGTGTTCGGGGAGTACGTCGGCTCCAAAGCCGGTCTCGGCTACCTGATCAACATCTCCAACGCCCAGTTCAACACCCCGCGGGTCTTCGCCGCGATCGTCGTGCTCGCGGTCATGGCGATGGCGCTCTTCGGCGCCGTCGCCATGACGGAGCGGCTCGCCCTGCCTTGGCGCCGGTTCACCACCTCGGCTCGAAACGACCGATGATCCGGCGAGTCGGAAACGACGAAGGATCTGAACGGCCGACGGTCCGACGAATTCTTCGCACAAGCCGGAAACTGAACGACGATCAAGGCACCGCGGATGTCGGGCAAGACCGCTGGGGCGTGTCTTCGACGTGACGATTGTCGCAAGGACGCGACCCACGATGATCGGCGACAGTCGGTTTCAACCGACTTATGTGACTGAGCGCGGGGTTTTCAACCCCGCGTGGGAATGCACGCCCCCACGGACGTTCAGAGTTTCAGAAGGCCGAACGCTTCTTTGTAGACCGGGTTGTCGCGGCGGAACGTGTCCGGGTTGATGCCCTTCAGGGAGGCCATCTGCTGGGCCAGCATCTGCATCGGCACGACCGCCAGCAGCGGCGAGAGCACCTCCGGGAGTTCCGGCAGCGCGAAGAGCGCCGTGTCGGGAGCCGACGCCGATCCCGCGCCGACCAGCCAGACCGTTCCTCCCATCGCCGACGCCACCGCCGCGATCTCGCCGATCCGCGCCGCCGACGCGCCCGGCACGTTGACGAAGACCCCGAGATCGCCGGCGTTGAACGCGACCATCGGCCCGTGCAGGAACTGCTCGGCCGCGAGCGCGTCGATGTGGGCATAGGCGGCTTCGCGCGCCTTGATCACCAGTTCGAGCGCCGTCGCCTCGTTCGGTCCGCCCCCGGCGACGTAGACGCGTCGGGCGATCGCCGCGGTCGCGATCGGGGTGATCTCGGACTCGCGCGAAAGCACGCCGGCGATCTGGTCGGGAAGCCGCCCGAGCGCGTCGCGGAACCCGTGCACACCCGAGGCGCGGCGACGCTCGCCGAGCTCCGTCGCGAGCTGCGCAAGCGCGACCACCGCGCAGAGCTGCGACGAGGTGTAGGCGGCGGAGGTCTCCCGCTCGACGGTGCGGAGGGTCGCCTGCGCCCCTGGATGCTCGGCGGTCAGGCTGCCGACGGAGATCACCGTCGCGCCCTGGGCGACGGCCCGCGCCATCGCCTCGCCGGAATAGCGCTTGACCCCGGTGTGCGCCATCACGACGACGGCGTCGGTCGTTCTCACGGGGAACTGATCCGGGTAGGTCGCGAGATCGAACGAGAGCACATTCCGGGCGTCGCAGCCCGCGGCCCGCAGCAGCCACGAGCCGACGAGCGCCGCATGGTGGCTCGTGCCGATGCCGGTCACGAATACCCGCTCCGCGGCCGCGATCAGGTCTGCGGCCGATTTGGCCAGGTCCCAGCCTTCGGTCAGCAGACGACGCACGTCTTCCGGCTGGCGCAGCATCGTCCGCCGCATGATCGAATCGGCCGTCGGCTCAGACATCTTCGCAGTCCTCCCACTCGACATAATAGAAATCTCGCTCGTTCGCACTGATTGGCAGCCTACCGCGTTCGCGGCGCAAAGGCCAGACGGGCGTCGGGGGTCGGAGATCAGGGGTCGGGGAGTGGAGAAGTGGAATGACGATGGGCGTGGTCAAGGTGTTGTCCGTGTCAGTCGTGGATCGTCGCCTCATGGGAGAATCATGGTTGGTGTCAGGGGCGACAGACGGAACACGGGCAATGATGACCGATTCATGCCATCAGGAATCGACGTCTTGCGGCGAGGGGCGGACGGGACGATGAACGCGCTCGACGCCGGCCGAAGCCGGGGAGGGGGCTGGAGCGTCTGGCTGCTCGCGATCCGGCCGAAGACGCTGCCGGCCGCGGTCTCGCCGATTCTCGTCGGCTCGGCGGTCGCGGTCCATGAGCGGGGCTTCCTCCTGCCTGCCGCGCTGGCGGCGTTGGCGGTCGCGCTGCTGCTTCAGATCGCGGCCAATCTCGCCAACGACGTCTTCGATTTCCACCGCGGCGCGGACATCGCCCGGCTGGGCCCGACCAGAGTCACCCAGGGTGGATTGATCCCGCCGCAACGGGTCAAGCAGGCGACGATGCTGACGCTCGGACTGGCGACGCTGGCCGGGCTGTACCTCGTCTGGCGCGGCGGATGGCCGATTCTGGTTCTCGGCGTGCTCGCGCTGCTCTCCGCGGTTGCGTACACCGCGGGGCCGTTCCCGCTGGGCTATCACGGATTGGGCGACCTCTTCGTCTTCCTCTTCTTCGGTTTCGTCGGCGTGACCGGCTCGGTCTATGTGCAGACCCGGGAGGTGACCGCGCTCGCGCTGCTGGCGGCGATCCCGATCGGCTGCATCGCGACCGCCATCATCATCGTCAACAACCTGCGCGACATCGACACCGATCGGGCCGCGGCGAAGCGGACCCTCGCGGTCCGGATCGGCAGGGTCTGGACCATCCGCCAGTATCAGGCGCTGCTGCTCGCCGCCTATCTGACTCCGCTGCAGCTCGGCGCGTTCGGCGCCATCCCAGGCTGGGGCGCGTTGCTGCCGCTCCTGAGCCTGCCGTTGGCGGCGCGGCTCCTGCGCGGCGTGCGGCGGGAGAGCGGGCGCGCGTTGAACCCGATCCTCGGCGGGACGGCGCGGCTCACGCTCGTCTTCGGCGTGCTGTTCGCCGCGAGTCTCGTGCTGTGACCGAACGACCGAAAGCTGCGTCCGGCGCCCTGAAGAGCGGGGCCGACGTGCGGGAGATGTTCGGGCGGATCGCGCCGCGCTACGACCTGATGAACCGGTTGATGACCGGCTGGCAGGACGAGCGGTGGCGGCGCAAGGCCGTCGCCTACGCCCTCGCGGCGGGAAACAGGCGGCTGCTCGATGTCGCGACCGGCACCGGCGACCTCGCGCTCGCCTTGGCCGACGGCGGCGGCGTCTCGGTCGTCGGGCTCGATTTTGCCCCGCCGATGATCGCCGGGGCCGAGGCGAAGCGGCACGGACGGAACGACGTCGCGTTCCTGATCGGCGACGGCATGCATCTGCCCTTCCCCGACGGCGCGTTCGACGCGGTGACCGTCTCGTTCGGGTTGCGCAACATGCCGGACTACGCGGCGGCGCTCCGGGAGATGGCGCGGGTGATCAAACCGGGCGGGCGGCTCGTCTGCCTCGAATTGACGCCGTACCGCGCGCCGGTGCTGGGCCCGGTCTTCAACTGGTACTTCACCCGGATCGTGCCGCGCATCGGCGGCGTGCGCAGCGGCGACGGAGCCGCCTACCGCTACCTGCCCACCTCGGTCGCGGCCTTCCCCGACGCGACCGCGCTGGCCGACCTGATGAGCGGCGCCGGCTTCGCCCACGTCGCGATCGAGCGCGTCGGGGGCGGCACCGTGGCCCTGCACGTGGCGACGAAGGGGTGACGGGTCGCCAAGGCTGCCGAACGGCGGCCGCCGGGCTGCTCGGGTGCTCCGTTCGATCATCGAACCGGAGGACGATCGACGTGGCAGCCGCGCCGCTGGCTTGAGCGCGCCCGGTGTTCAATCGGTCGAAGATGACCGATCCGGCGTCGGACTGATCGGCAGGCCCCAGCGCTCGGAGACCCGGCCGTCTGCGACGAGGCGGACGCAGAGGCCGGCGATGCAGCCGGCCGATGGGCAGCCCGGCGTGCAGAAGTGGGCGGGGCCGCAGGCGAGGCAGAAGCCGGCGCGGCAGCCGAAGCACCAGCCGAACGGCTCGGCGAGCGGAACGCCGCATTCGTCGCATCGGAGCGTTTCGGGAACTCGCGCGGATTGGCGCGTCATCCCGCTACCGACAGAAACCATCGCGATCCAGACCCTTGCGCACTCACGACATCGGCCGACGCGACAGAACGGGCCGCACCGATTTCGACGATCCACTTTCGCACGGATCGACCCCCGGCGGCGAGCGTGGACCACACGGCGGCGGCTCCGGACGGAGGACGTGCGCGTGCGAGAATGGATGCGGCCCATGTGCGTGCCGAGACCTCGACAAGAAAGCGGGCGGATGACGGCGATGGACGTGGAACGACGGAAACCGACGGTGCGCGAGATCGCCGCGCGGAAGGGCGGCCGCAAGCTGACGATGATCGCCGCGTACGACTACCCGATCGCGCGGCTGGTCGAGGCGGCGGGGATCGAGTTGATCCTGGTCGGCGATTCGCTGGGCATGACCGTGCTCGGCTACGACACCCCGATCCCGGTCACCGTCGACGAGGTGCTGCACCACACCCGGGCCGTCGTCCGCGGCGCCCCGAAGACCCACATCGTGGCCGACATGCCGTTTCTCTCCTACCACCTGAGCGAGGCGCAGGCGCTGGAGAATGCCGGTCGGCTGATCCAGGTCGGCGGAGCCGACGCGGTCAAGCTCGAAGGCGGCGACGCGGCGATCACCGGCAAGATCCGGGCGTTGACCGCCGCCGGCATCGCGGTGATGGGCCACATCGGGCTGACCCCGCAGCTCGGCGGCACGGGCGGGTTCGGCACGCAGGGGGCGGACGTCGAATCGGCCGCCCGGATCCTGGCCGACGCCGAGGCGGTCGCGGCGGCGGGCGTCTACGCGATGGTGGTCGAGGCGGTTCCGCGCGAGCTCGCGCGGATGATCACGGAGCGGGTGCCCGTGCCGACGATCGGGATCGGCGCCGGGCCCGGCTGCGACGGCCAGACGCTCGTCTCGACCGATCTGCTGGGGATCGAAAGCAAGCTTTTCCTCAACTTCGCTAAACGCTACGCGGATCTCGGCGCGACGATCGAGGAGGCGTTCGCCCGGTACCGGCAGGAGGTCGAGGGCGACGTCTTCCCCGGCGACGGCTTCGCGACCTCGATGGAGTCCGCGGTGCTCGCGGCGTTGCGGTCGAGGGGGTGATGGACAAGTCGAGGTTGCCCTCGGGCCACCCGATCCCGTTGCGCGTTTTGATGACAGTGCGGATCGATGTCGACGCCGCCGACGCCTGAGCGCCGCCGATCCATCGGCGCGACGCTCGAGTTCGCGCTGACGGGACCGGCGGGTGAGCCCGTCGATCTGCGGCGGACGCTCTCCGGGCACGGCGTGACCTCGCTGCCGCCGATGTTCGTGGATGAGCGCCGCACGTCGGCGACGGTGACGCTCCCGGTCGCCGGAGCGCAGCCGCGCGAAGTGGTCGTCCGGATCGGGCGGCCGGGGTTCGGCGCGATCGACGTGGTCGGGGATCCGCCGTCCGCGACCAAGGCCACGTCGATGCTGCGCGACGTCCGTCATCTCCTGCGACTCGACCACGATCTTTCGCCCTTCTACGCGCTGGTTGCCGACCACCCCGATATCGCCTGGTGCGTCGCCGGCGCCGGGCGGATGACGCGGTGCCTGTCCACGTTTGAGGACGTGGTGAAAACGATCTGCACCACGAATTGCGCATGGTCGGCGACGGTGCGGATGGCGACCGCGCTCGTCCGACATCTCGGCGAACCGGCTCCGGACGCGCCGCCGGAGAGCGCGGAGGGCCGCGCCTTCCCCACTCCCGCGGCGATGGCGGCGGCGGACGAGTCGTTCTACCGCGAGGTCGTCCGCGCGGGCTATCGCGGCACGTATCTGAAGGCGCTGGCGCAGTCGATCGTCGACGGCGATGTCGATCTCGACGCGATGTGCGGCGGGGACGGCGACGAGGCGGCGGACGCGGAGTTGTCGATCCGCCTGCAGACGCTGCCGGGCGTGGGGCCGTACGCGGCGGCGCACATCATGATGATGCTCGGCCGCTCCTCGTTCCTGGTGCTGGATTCCTGGACCCGTCCCACCTACGCGAAACGCCTCGGCGTCGAGGCGGTGGCCGATGCGGCGATCACGGCCCGCTTCGCGCCGTACGGCCGATACGCGGGGCTCGCGTTCTGGGTCTTCCTGACCAGAGACTGGCTCGACGGCGCATAGGCGGCATGTTCGGCCCGACGCGTCCGCGTCGCTTGCCCACGCCGCGACCCGTCGGCCGCCGGAGACGATCGCTCCTCTATATTTTTGCCGTTTGATGCCGTAAGATGATTCGTAGGGCGAAGACTCATTTGGTTGTGCGGAAAACGGGCCTGTTCGGGCTCGACGTGGTGTCGTGCCCTGTTTCGGAGCGCGCCGGAATCGGCGGGGGAGACGGTATGAACGGACAGCGGTTTGATCAATTGGCGAAAACGCTGGGAACTGGAGCCACCCGCAGGACGGTGCTCAAGACCATCGGGGCCGATCTCGGCGGCGCGCTCCTCGGCATGCTCGGCAGCCGTGGTGCGCGAGCGGTCGATGCCATTTCATGCACCATCAACGCCGATTGCGACGTCCTGGGCGGCGCCGGCGACGGTCGGTGCGTCAGCGGCGTCTGCCAGATCTGCATCGCGGCAACCGCCCCCTGCACGGGCGCCGACCTGTGCTGCGACGGGGGCGCACAATGCGTGGGCGGTTTCTGCACAATCGGCGAGTCCTGCATCACCACCGGCGGTCCCTGCGGCGTCTCTGTAGCCGGGGCTCCCGCCGTGGAGTGCTGCGACGGGCTCACCTGCATCGATGAGGTCTGCACGCCCCCCTGCTCCGGGGCCGGCGGCGCCTGCGGCGGCAAAGGATTGGAGTGCTGCGCCGGGTTCACGTGCGACGCCGGGAGTTGCGTCGCCGACGCGGTCGTGTGTCTCGCGGCGGGTGAGACCTGCGCCACGAGCTGCCGGACCGACGTCACCGCGTCGGGGGTCGAGTTGGCGGCCTGCTGCGACGGCCTCGTCTGCGACTGCCTGAGCGCGGTCTGCATGGCGCCCGTCGCGGGCAGCGCCACCGTCACGATCCACAAGGCGACCTGCCCGGCGGACTTCGGCGATCCCTTCACCGAGTGCCACGGCAACGTCCTCGCCGGGGTCTCGTTCTCGATCGACGGCTTCGAGATCGGCTCCGGCGTGATCACGACCGGCACCGACGGCGTGGCCAGCAAAACCATCCTCGAGGCCGCCGGCGAGGGCGGCATCACCGTCACGGAGGACGCGGCGGTTTTCGGCGCCTACCTCGGCGCCTACGTCGTCTGCTCGGAGCAGGGCAGCGGCGCCGTGCTCTTCGGCGGAAGCGCGCCGGCGGGCGCGGTCTCCTTCAATGCCGTCCAAGGCGACGACATCGTCTGCGACTGGTACAACCTGACCGACGCGACCGGCGGCGTCGTCGAGACGCCGGTGGCGACCGCGACCACGACGCCGACCGGTGGGACGACCACCCTGCCGAACACCGGCGTGGCGGACGGGTCCGGCGGCGGCGGAGCATGGATCGGCGCGGCGGCGCTCGGCGGCGCGGCGGCCTACCTCGCGGGCCGGAAGCTGCGCGGCGATGCGGCAGTCGATCCGGCGGAGTAATCAGCGAGACTGCGTGTCTGGCGTGACGAAACGGGGCCGCCCTCTTTCGAGAGCGGCCCCGATCGTTTGTGGAGCGGCGACGTATTGAGTCCTCGTGCCGATTGACGAGTCGATGGCACCTAGGTAGATTCCGCGCGTTTGTTCTCGGCTCCTTCTCGCTTGCCGAACACCGCACAGTCCACTGTCCGCTCCGACGCGGCGAGCTACCCGCCTTCCTGGAGGAGACGTCGCCGCGGGAGCGAGCGCAGGCGCGAACGATGTCGTTGGATTGCGTGGTCCTCGAGTTCGCCACTCTTGGAGCCGATTCAGGTGCTGTTGAGAAGGCGCCGCCAATCCTCACGCACGGGTTCGACTGCCAGTTCGAGGATAAGGAAACGGATGAAATCACGGGCGTCGATGACGCCCGTGGGCAGGTGGACGCCGTCGAGCCTTCCATCCTGCTTCTCAGAATCCGTCCTCGACGACAGGGGCCGAAAGACGTGAAGGTGCGGCTCCCGCACCGCGCTCACACCTGAGGGGTGCCAATGATATCCAAGGAGTTCACGGCCAACGTCGTTCGTCACTTGGAGGCGGTAGCCGATGACGTGGCTGGAGAATGACCGGGAGCCGAGCGACGATGGCGTAATCTCGATCGAAACCTGAACGAAGAGCCCCATGCGCCCGAGGCGCGCGCTGTCCATCGGAGCGATCATTCCGCGCGGCACGAAACTCATGCTCCGTGCGTTCGCGGTGGGATCAAAGGCGACAAATCTCAACTGCTGGTCGGAGACACAGGAGATGCTGCGGCGAACGTGCTCCAACTCGGCCTTGGCGGCCGCGTCAGGCGTTCTGGCGCGCAAAGGGGATCAGCGAGATGAGACTTCCGATATGGAGATGGTCTGGTTCATCCGCGATGCCCCAGTATTCCCCCGATTCCCACCGCCGGATGAACTCCTCGCCGCTGATCCCCAAACGCTTCTGCACCGCTTGGTCGAACTGACGCAGTTCCTCGGCGGAGGACAACACATCCCCCTCGCCAAGCTCTTCCTCGGCATCAAACTCATCCATGGGATGTGGACGGGATGACATCGCGACACCTTTCTCTCCAGCGGTTTCCGCAAGGCTCGCAGTCGCCGGTCGCCCGACACTGCCCATCAACGTACGTTCGATAGGGGCACGACTTTCCTCGTCGTCGGAAATCAGCCCGAAGACGTCCTTGCCCAATCGCTGGATGAATTCGTCCTTGTTCATCACTCTCCATCGCGCCTCGTCGGATCAAGCCTATCAGGTCGACGGAGTGGTGGAGTATTTTGGCGTCGTCCGCGATGCAGTTTCGAGCAAAGGATGCGATCCCGATGGCACAGTCGACTCTTGATGCGCCGAATCGCCTACTGAACGAGTTTCGATCGCTTTCGGATGCGGCTCGCGAGCAGTTCCTCGAGCATCTGGTCGACGACGACACGGTGCGGGAAGAACTCGAAGACCTGCTTGACATCGCGGCCGCGCGGGCCCGGTCGGCCGAACCGGTGCGCCCATTGGAAGTTGTGCTGCAAGAACTCGAGCCCCGGTGATCCGATATCGAGTGGAGGTCACCCAGTCCACCGAACGCGAACTCTAGGCGCCGTCTTCGGAGGCCGCTCGTCGACTCGGCGATCGCCTCCGCACGCTGGGAGACGATCCACACCCGGCGCAATCGCTGCGCCTCCGCGGGAGCCCCAACTATCGGCTCCGCGTCGGGGACTACCGCGTGATCTACTCAGTCGATCGTGACGAAGCCGTCGTCACCGTCGTGGCAGTTGGGCACCGCAGAGACATTTATCGGGACTCCGAATCCGCGTAGTGCGACGACGATCAGAGGGATCCACGGCAAGGCCATCCGAAAAACTGTCCGCCACCTCGTTGGTGAATGCTTAAGACACGCAGACTGATCTGCCTCACCCTATGGATTCCTGATTCGCTCATAACGTGAACAGGACCCAGGGCTGCAGCCCGGGGTCCTGCCACCGATGATTCTCCGAATGGCGCTACGAGCAGCCCAGGCTGTTCCCGCAGTTGAGGCACTTGTAGCAGGCGCCGTTGCGGACGGTGATGTGGCCGCAGACGTCGCAGAAGGGGGCGTCGCCCATCATGCCGGCGAGGGCGCTGTCCATCGCGTTCGGCTGCGCTTGGTCCTGCGCCATCGTGGCGGTGGCCGAGGTGGACGTGATCACCTGATAGCCGTTCAATGCTTCGCCACGCTCCGCGGAGTGGCCGTTGCCGTTCGCGTGTCCGTTGCTCAGGCTGACCGCAGACGCGGCGGGCGCGACGATTGTTGCCGTCGCGCTCGTCGGAGCGGCTGTGGCCTGGGCGGCCGGAGCCGTCTCCCGGGGCGCGACGGCCTCCGCCGGAGCCGCCGCGGGCGAGGCGGTCTCGCCGCCGCTCGACCAGCCGGGGAAGAGCGCGGCGGTGGCGTTCGGCTCGTCGCGCCCGCTCTCCGGGTCGGTCAGCTCGGGCGGGACCTGGACGAGGTCCGTCCGCCCGAGGTATTCGAGGCCGAGCGTGCGGAAGACGAAGTCGATGGTGCTGGTCGCCATCTTGATGTTCGGATGGCCGGTGACCATGCCCTGCGGCTCGAAGCGGACGAAGGTGAAGGTGTCGACGAACTCCTCCAGCGGCACGCCGTACTGCAAACCCTTGGAGACCGCGATGGCGAAGCAGTTCATCAGCGAGCGCATCGTCGCGCCCTCTTTGTGCAAGTCAATGAAG
>JBPCRG010000008.1:0-9592 GCA_050997095.1 Thermomicrobiales bacterium
CCCGGCGACCGCCTCATTCAGCCCTGCGTTCATCATGCCGAACTGCATCCGCATCCGGCCCGAGACCGGCGAGAGCTGGCGGACATATTGGCGCAGCGCGACCAGGAAGGCGGCGGTGAAGAGCAGCGGCGTCAGCAGCAGGCGCCAGTCGAGCGCGGCGATGAAGGCGATCGGCACGACCAGGCCGGTGAACGAGTCGATCAGCAGCGCGAGGCCCGGATTGATCATGTCGTTCAGCGTGCGCACATCGTTCGCGGCGCGGGCCATCAGGTCGCCGACGCGCTGCCGGTTGTGGAACGTCTGGCTCTTGCCGAGCAGGCTGACGTAGAGCTCGTCGCGGGAGTCGCGCTCCATCCGTTTCGCCAAGGTCTCCGCGCTGAACGATCCGAGCAGATCGAGCGCCCCGCGGAGGATGACGATGGCGATCAGCGTCAACGCGACGACCGTCAGCCCGTGACGGTCCGGCGGCGTCTGCAGAATGTCGTCGAACGCCTGCCCGACGATCCTCGTGATCAGGCTGTTGATCGCGTTCATGCCGAGCATGCCCACGATCGTCACCAGCAGAATCCATCGATACCGGAGCGCGTGCGAGACGAGCCAGCGCACGGGGGACGACCGCGTGTACCGGTACTGATCGGCGACGGTGAACTCCGACCTTTGCTGTTGCACGGGGTTTCGTCCTCCGCCGCGTCGCCATCGAACGGCTACTTGCTTCACACTGTCAAATGGACGCGGAGCGCGCCGGGTCGACGCACGTCTCCGCTTCACGCCTCACCTAAAGATGCTCGTTTCCGCGCTTGAAGTTGCCGGTCGCCTTCGCCATCGCGAGGTGGGCTCCGTCGTCGTCTGAAAACGCCATCCGCGCCAGGAAACGGCGCGCGTCGCCTCCGACCAGCTCCGTCACGGTCTTCCCGCGCCAGGCGATGAAGACCTTCCCATCTTCGCTTGCTCGAAAAGAGAAGGGGCGCCGCCGGAGCGCCCCTTCTCCATCGACGCTTGAATCGTGGCGGCCGCTCAGACTGCGGGAGCCTGGATGTCGACCGGCTGATCGAAGTCCTTGAGATCGAGCCGGCGCACGACGTCGGCGGACTCGTTCGTGGTCAACGGCCCGGCGAACTCGAGCCGGACGACGCGGTTGCCGGCGTCGATCCAGACGGTCAGCTTCTTCTCGCCGAGCACGAACATGCTGGTGGCCGCCTCCGGCGTGCCGACGTTCGCGAACTGGCTCAACTGGTCCAGATTGACCGTGCCCGTGACGCGGGTCGTCTCGGCGCCGTCGATGGTCTCCGTCCCGTCGATCACCGGCTTCTGAATCATAGAGACCGCCTGCAGGAAGATCTTGTCCGGATTCAGCAGTTCGGTCAGCGTCTGCGAGGAACTGCTGTCGCCGCCGGCTGACGCCTCGACGAACTTGTCGCCGGGCTGGAGCGGATTCGTCACCCACAAACGCGTGCCGATCCCGATCGTCTTGATCGTCAGCTCGGCGATCGCCACTTTGACCGTGACCGACGCCTGGAAGCGGTCCGGCCGGAGCACGGCTCCCTCGACGGTCCTCAACTCCAGGTTGTCGAGGATCGTGGACTGGCCCTTCGGGGTCGTCAGCTTGAAGCTGAACGATTTCACCGCGGCCATCGCCGAGGCGGATTGCTGGAGCAGCGGCGTGGCGTCCTCGCCCTTCGCCATCGCCGGTCCTCCGGACAGCGCGGGCATCAGCGCCAGGAGCAGGGCGAACGCGACTGCGGCGAATGGCCGCCGCGGCCGCAGGTGGTGCAGATCTCGTCGCATGGTCGATTTCTCCTTCGTCGGGCAACGCACAGCCCTTTGGACCCCGCAAGTGTAGGGCGCCGAGAGCCGGGCGGAACATCGTACACTCGCCATCGACGCTCGCGTCGATTCGGACGCATTCCGGTCGGACCGACGACCGCGACGCTGCCCCGGCCGGACGCTCTCGAAAGGAGCGGACCATGGCGACAGCCTGGGAACTCGGCGATCTGCACGAGGCCGCGCTGCGCGACGGCGTCGTCACCTACTACGAGCGCGGCTCCGGCGATCCCCTGCTCTTCGTCCACGGCCTGCTCTACAACGCGGACCTCTGGCGGAACGTCGTGCCCGAGCTCTCCGCGGGCCACCGCTGCATCGTGCCCGACTGGCCGCTCGGCTCGCACCACCCGGCGATGGGCCGGAACGCCGACCTCTCGCTGGAGGGATTGGCGCGGCTCGTGGTCGACTTCATGGACCACCTCGCCCTGCCGCGGGTGACGCTGGTCGGGAACGACACCGGCGGCGCGATCTGCCAGATCGTCGCCGGGCGGCATCCGGAGAGGGTCGAGCGGCTGATCCTCACGAATTGCGAGGCGTTCGAGAATTTCCTGCCGAAGGCGCTGCGGCCGATGCAGTGGTTCGCCCGGGTGCCGGGCTCGATCCGCCTCGGCGCGCAGGTCCTGCGCTTCCGCGGCGTGCAGCGGGCGACGCTGCTGCCGTTCGCGAAGACGGCGATCGCGCAGTCCGTGGTCGATGGGGCCTTCCGCCCCGCGCGCAGCGACGCCGGGGTCCGCCGCGATCTGCGCAAGGTGCTGGTCGGGATCACGCAGCAGGCCACCGCGGACGCGGCGACGCGCCTCCCGCGCTTCACCGGACCGGCGCTGATCGCCTGGGCCGAGGAGGACCGGCTCTTCCCGGCCGAGCACGCCGACCGGCTGGCGGAGATCCTGCCCGACGCGCGCGTGGTCCGCATCCCGAACTCGTTCTCGTTCATCCCCGAGGATCAACCCTCGCTCTTCACCTACACCGTCGAGGCTTTCCTACGCCAGCACCCCGCGGCGGCGGCGTGATCCGGCCCCGCCGACCGGCAAGCCGCTCCTGAGGAGGGCCCGCCGCGTCGACGAAGGGGCGGATCAGACCAGCCCGGCAAGCCCGAGCAGCGTCACCGCGAGGTAGACGGTGGAGAGGGTGACGACGAAGACGACGGTGACCCAGGAGACGACGTTGTAGACCCGCGAATTGCGGTGCCTGCCCATGATGTCGGGGTTGTTGATCAGGAGCACGATCGCGACCAGCACGACCGGCAGCACGAGCCCGTTGACCACCTGCGTCGCCACCAGCAGCCGGATCACGTTCAGCCCGGGCACCATCGCCACGGCCGCCCCGATCCCGAGCAGCGCCGTGAACAGGCCCAGGAAGACGGGCGCCTCCGAGAAGGAATGCGAGACGCCCTTCTCGAAGCCGAACGCCTCGGACACGGTGTAGGCCGTGGCCAGCGGGAGGACCGCCGCCGCCAGCACGGACGCGCCGAAAAGCCCCGCCCCGAAGATGTAGGGCGCCGCCGACCCCGCGAAGGGCCGAAGCGCGCGGGCGGCGTCATCGGCGGTGTTGATCGTCTCGCCGGAGACGAAGAGGGTGGCGCCGGTCGCGACGATGATCAGATAGGCGATCACGTTCGAGAAGACGGCGCCGCCGTAGGCGTCGGCCCTCGCCTCGCCGACGCTGACCCTCCCCGTCTTCTCGCCGACCGCCGACTGCAGATAGAGCTGCATGTAGGGCGTGATCGTCGTGCCCACCATCGCGATGAACAGGGTCAGGTAGCGGACGCTGAACTGCACCCGCGGGCGGAGCGTGTCGGAGAGCACGGCCCCCCAACCCGGATGGGCGAGGATCGCGGCGATCGGGTAGGAGAAGAAGACGAAGGTCAGGAGCAGGAAGAGCTTCTCGACCCGCGCGTACGACCCGCGCAGGATCAGCCCCCACAGGCCGACCGCCGCCACCGGGATCGCCAGGTAGCGCGAGACGCCGAAGAGCTCCGCCGCCGCCCCGATCCCGGAGAATTCGGAGACGACCAGCCCGAGATTCGCGATCACGAGCGTCGCCATCACGAACGCCGTCGGCCGGACGCCGAACTGCTCGCGCACGAGATCGGAGAAGCCCTTGCCGGTGACGACGCCCATCCGCGCCGCCATCTCCTGCACAACCGCGAGGCTGACCGTGATCAGCACCATCGCCCACAGGAGCGAGTAGCCGAACTCGGCCCCGATCGAGGAGTACGTCGCGATGCCGCCCGCGTCGTTGCCCGCGCTCGCCGCGATCAGCCCCGGCCCGAGCAGCGTGAGCAGGCCCAACGGGGCCAGTCGGCGGGGGCTGAAGCGCCGCTTCGGCGGTTTCGGCGCGGCGGCGTCGGTCACATCCGGCATCGGCTAATGCAGCAGCCGGCCCGAAAGGGCGCGGTCCCAGAGGTCGGGGATGAGCACGTCCATCGCGTCGTCGATCTGCACGACCCCGAGGATGCAGCCGTCGGCGTCGACCACGGGCAGGGTCGCGAGCCGGTACTCCGCCATCATGTGCGCCACGGAGCGGGCGGACTCCTCCGGCGGAACGGTCTGGTGCTGCGGGAACGAGAGGTCGGAGAGCCGGGCGCCCGCGTCGGCGAAGAGCAGGTCGCGGATCGGGACCACGCCCAGCAGCCGCTGCCGTTCCGTCTCCTTTCCGGGCTCGTCGGGCACGTCCTCGACCAGGTAGAGGTGGTAGAGCGGGTCCGGCGGGTCGGGGATCGCGCGCAGACCCGCCAGGCACGTCTCCACCGTGACGTCCGGCGCGACCGCCACGAAGTCGGTCGTCATCAACCCCGCGGCGCTGTCCTCGGCGAAGTCGTCGGCGTACTCCATCAACTCGCGGACGTCCTCGGACTCCTCCGTCCCCATCAGGCCCAGCAGTTCGTCGGAATCCTCGTCGGACATCTCGGCCAGCACGTCGGCCGCGTCGTCGGGAGCCATCTCGTCGAGGATGTCCGCCGCCCGTTCGGGGTCGAGCCGCTCGAGCAGATCGGCCGCGTCGTCCGGGTCGAGGTTCTCCATCGCGTCGGCGGCGGTCTCGTCGTCGAGCGACTCCAGGATCTCCTGACCCTGATGGAGCGAAAGGTCGTCGATGATCTGCGCGATCTCGACTGGGTGCAGCCGGGCGAGGCCGCTGTGCGGCGCGCGCAGGCGGACCATCGGGATGTCGGTCGCGAACGACTCGACCTCGCTCCAATCGATGATCTCCTGCCCGGCGACGCCCCGAGTCAGGCGCGACGGCCCGAGCCGCCGCCAGATCGCCTGCGGGCTGATGTCCACGCCGACGAGGCGGTATCCGTCGTCGACGTGCGCGAGCAGGAGGTCGTTGGCGCGGATCACGCGGCGGCCGTCGATGTCGATCAGCTGCTTGTCGAGGATGTCGCGCCGCAGCAGCGCCTCGCTCTCGCGCCGCTCGAAGGGCCGGATGTCGAGCTTGAACGTGTTCAGTTGCACGCCGTCGTCACCGAGGCCCGCGATCTGGCGGTGGCCGATGTAGTAGTCGCGCCGCCCGCCGCGGGCGACGATTCCGGAGATCGACGGATGCTCGCCCTCGCCGAAGTGGACGATCACGTCCTTGACCCGCGCGACCCTCTCCCCCTGCGTGTCGACGACCGCCTTGCCCAGCACCCGCGAGAGATAGAGCTGAACGGCGCGGACGGGCGGCGATGCTGCAAGTGTCACGCGGCGGCTCCCTCCCGAACATCGGGCCCCTCTGGGTCCATGCGAATCATGGCGAGGCCGCCGCGATTCGTCCAGCCGCCTCCTCGTCGCTCCACCCGGGTCCCCCCATCGTCATTCCGGGCGGAGCCCGCAGGCGGAGTCGCGGGGTCGAGGCATCTCTTCGAGCGAAGCGAGAACCCTCGTCGGCGGCATGCCGACGCGCTGATCGGAGACGAACGGAGAGCGGGAGGCCGTCAGGGTATAGTTAGCAGGCAAAACCCGCGCACCGAACCATCCGGTCCCGAAGCGCGGTCGGGGCGATCGGCGACGATCCGCCCGCGGCCGACAGCTGACGGCTTGCTCAAAGGACTCCGCAATGGCCACCGACGTCGTCGATCGCTCCGCCGCCTACGCCGCATCCCCGCTGCCCGACGCCAACGGCCGCTTCGGCCGCTTCGGCGGCAGATACGCGCCCGAGACGCTGATGCCCGCGCTCGACGAGCTCGAGGCGGCCTACATCGAGGCCGTCCACGACGTCGAGTTCCACCTCCAGATCGAGCGCCTCGCCAAGGACTACGTGGGCAGGCCGACGCCGCTCTACGAAGCCGAACGGCTCTCGCAGTCCGCGGGAGGCGGGCGGATCTTCCTGAAGCGCGAGGATCTCGCCCACACCGGCGCGCACAAGATTAACAACGCGCTCGGGCAGGCGCTTCTCGCCAAACGGATGGGCAAGCAGCGGATCATCGCCGAGACCGGCGCCGGCCAGCACGGCGTGGCGACCGCGACCGCCTGCGCCCTTTTCGGTCTCGACTGCATCGTCTACATGGGCGCGGTCGACATCGCCCGCCAGTCGCCCAACGTCTTCCGGATGAAGCTGCTCGGGGCGGAGGTCCGCCCCGTCACGTCCGGATCGCGCACGCTCAAGGACGCGATCAATGACGCGATCCGCGACTGGGTCACGAACGTCGAGACGACGTTCTACATCTTCGGCACCGCGGCGGGCATGCACCCCTATCCGATGATCGTGCGCGACCTGCAGTCGGTGATCGGCCGCGAGGCGCGCCGGCAGATGCTGGAGAAGATCGGTCGGCTGCCGGATTCGGTCGTCGCCTGCGTCGGCGGCGGCTCGAACGCGATCGGCATCTTCCACCCCTTCACCTGCGACAAGGACGTCGAGCTGATCGGCGTCGAGGCGGCTGGGCTCGGTCTGGACTCCGGCCGGCACGCGGCCACGCTCACCGCCGGCCGCGAGGGCATCCTCCACGGCAGCCGCTCCTATGTCCTGCAGGACGACTGGGGGCAGGTGATCGAGACGCACTCGATCTCGGCCGGCTTGGACTACCCCGGCGTCGGCCCGGAGCATGCCCACTTGAAGGAGACGGGCCGCGCCCGCTACGTCGGAATCACCGACGCGGAGGCCCTGGAAGGGTTCAAACTCCTCTGCCGCACCGAGGGCATCATCCCGGCGCTGGAATCGAGCCACGCCATCGCCTACGCGGTCAAACTCGCCGCGGAGAGTCCGAAGGACGCCGCGATCCTGGTCAACCTCTCGGGACGCGGCGACAAGGACCTGAACACCGTCGCCACGGAACTCGGAATGACGCTGTGACGGCCGCCGAGGTGACGGCTCCGGCCGACGCGCCCGCCCTCCGGGAAGCCCCGCCGCCGTCGCGGATCGCCGCCACCTTCGCCCGCTGCAAGGCCGAAGGGCGCGCCGCGCTGATCCCGTTCGTGACGGCGGGGTACCCGTCGGTCGCGCAGACCGAGGTCTTGATCGAGGCGATGGTCGCCGGCGGGGCCGATCTGGTCGAGATCGGCGTCCCTTTCTCCGACCCGCTGGCGGACGGGGCGACGATCCAGGCGACCAGCCAGAAGGCCCTCGAAAACGGAACCACGCTCGGAGACTGCCTGGCGATCGCCGGCCGCATCCGCGCCAAAGGCATCGAGACGCCGATGCTGCTGATGGGCTACACGAATCCGTTCTACCAGTACGGGCTCGACCGCCTGGCGAACGACGCCGCCGAGGCCGGAATCGACGGCTTAATCGTGCCCGACCTGCCGTCCGACGAAAGCGACGAATTCGGCGCCCCGCTCCGCGCCCACGGCCGCGACCTGATCTTCCTCCTGGCCCCGACCAGCACCCCCGCCCGGATCAAGGACATCGCCTCCCGGGCCAGCGGCTTCATCTACTGCGTCTCGCTGACGGGCGTCACCAGGGCGCGGACATCGCTCTCCGACGACCTCCCCGCCTACATCGCCCGCGTCCGCGCGCAGACCGATCTGCCGCTGGCGATCGGATTCGGGATCTCGAACGCGGCGCAGGTCGCCCAGGCCAGCGCGCTCGCCGACGGAGTCGTCGTCGCCAGCGCGCTGATCAATAACCTGGACAGCCTGCCGGAGAACGGACAGGCGGAGGGCGCGACCTCGTTCGTGCGCGGTCTCTCAGCGGCGACGAAACGGCAAGAGTAGGCAAGAGTCGAACCGGCAAGCCGGGCGGCTTGCAGCATGCGCGCGACAGGACAGGGTGGAGCGACAGTCGATGGAACACTCAACAGACACCGGACCGCTCGCGGCGGTCCGGGAGCACGAGCCGCGGCCAGCGGCCACCGTCACGACCGTCCGCGGAGTCCGCGGCGCCACCACGGCGCTCTCGAACACGTCCGAGGACATCCTCGAAGCCACCGACGAGATGATGCGGATGCTGATCGCCCTGAACGACCTGAAGCCCGAGGACGTCGCCAGCGCGATCTTCACGACCACGCCCGACCTGAACGCGACGTTCCCCGCCCTCGCCGCGCGGGAGATCGGTTGGCTGGAGGTCCCCCTGATGTGCGGCCACGAGATGAGCGTCACCGGATCGCTGCAGAAGGCGGTCCGCGTGATGCTGCACATCAACACGACCCGCCTGGCCTCGGAGATAAGGCACGTCTACCTGAAGGGAGCCCGCCAGCTCCGGCCCGAATGGGCGTACAGCGATGAACAGGTCGACGCCGTGCTCGCGTCAACCGTCCGGGCCTGAAGTGAACGCCGACTGAGCCGCCGATGTTCCCGACCAGAGCGTGCCCCCCCGTTCCCGGCTGAGACGTACCCCGGCTGAGCCGTCGATGTCCCCGACCACAACGTGCTCCCCCTTCCCCCCGAACGCCGGGGGGAAGGGGGCCGGGGGGCTAGGGGGCCGCAACCACCCCCGAAGGAGACCCAAGACATGATCGTGATCATGGCCCCCAGATCGTCGAGCGACGAGATCAATGCGATCGTCTCCCGGGTGAAGGAGCTCGGCTTGGGCGCCCACCTCTCCCAGGGCGAAGAGCGGACGATCATCGGCGTGGTCGGCGCCCCGCTGCCGCCGACGCTCGACGAGATGCTGGAGGCCTATCCCGGGGTCGAGCGCGTGGTCCGCGTCACCAAGAAGTTCAAGCTCAGCGGCTGGGACTTCCACCCGCAGAAAACCGTGATCAAGGTTCTCGACTTCGAGATCGGCGGCCCGGAGGTCATCATCATCGCGGGCCCCTGCTCCGTCGAAAGCGAGGAGCAGACGATGGAGTCGGCGCGCGCGGTCAAGGCCGCGGGCGCGAAGATCCTCCGCGGCGGCGCCTTCAAGCCGCGCACGTCGCCCTACGAGTTCCGCGGGCTGGGACGGCGCGGGCTCGAGATTCTGGCCCAGGCCCGCGAGGAGACCGGCCTCGCGGTAATCACCGAGGTGATGACCCCCGCCGACATCGAGACCGTGCGCCAATACACCGACATCTTCCAGATCGGCGCCCGCAACAGCCAGAACTACTATCTGCTGGAGGAGGTCGGCAAGGCGGGCAAACCCGTCATGCTCAAGCGCGGTCTGAGCATGACGATCGAGGAGTGGCTGCTCGCCGCCGAATACGTGCTCTCGCAAGGCAACCCGGACGTGATGCTCTGCGAGCGCGGCATCCGCACCTTCGAGACCGCGACCCGCAACACGCTCGACGTCGGCGCGGTGCCGGTGATCCAGCGGCTCTCGCATCTGCCGATCCTGGTCGACCCCAGCCACGCCTCGGGCAAACGCCCCTTCGTCGGGGCGCTGGCGCTCGCCGGCGTCGCCGCCGGAGCCGACGGCTTGATGATCGAGGTCCACC
>JBPCRG010000003.1:0-5517 GCA_050997095.1 Thermomicrobiales bacterium
CGATGACCGCGACCGCCACCCCGGGGATGGTCGCCCAGATCGGCCGCGCCCTCGGCCGCGACCTCCAGCTCGTCCGCACCAGCGTCTTCCGGCCGAACCTGACCTACGAAGTCCGCCAGGTCGAGAACCGCGAGGCGAAGCTGGCCGAGATCGTCCGGGTCTGCAAGGCGGAGCGTGGCGTCGGCATCGTCTACGTCTCCTCCCGCAAGGACACCGAGATCATCGCGTCCATACTGCGCGGGCGCGGGGTCGAGGCCGCGCCTTACCACGCCGGACTCGATCCCGAGACCCGGGCCCGCAACCAGGAGCAGTTCATGTCCGGCAGGACACGGGTGATCGTGGCGACGGTCGCGTTCGGCATGGGCATCGACAAGGCGGACGTGCGCTTCATCGTCCACGTCTCGCCGCCGAAGTCGCTGGAGGCGTACGCGCAGGAGTCGGGCCGCGCGGGCCGGGACGGCGAGCCCGCCCGCTGCATCCTTCTGGTCGGTCCGACGGACCAGTCGACCCTCAACAAACTCAACCGCCGCGACGAGATCTCGATCGAATCGCTCCGCGGCGTCTATTCGATGTTCCGCCGCGCGGCCCACGGCTCGTGGGTGATCCTCGACCAGGCGACCCTTCGCCCGTCCTACGACGAGGACGCGGCGGACCCCCGCGTCGCGCTTGGCCTGCTCGAGCAGGCGGGACTTCTCCGCCGCCATCCGGACGCGCCCGCCGACTACTCGGTGCGCTCCCAGCGCCGACTCGCCGCGGCCGCTCCCGTCGACGGGAACGGCCCGGCGGCGGCGGTCGAACGCTGGCTCGCCGCGCGCCTCGGCACCGCGGGCTCGGCAAGTTTCGCCACGACCGACGCCTGCGCCGAGCTGGACGTCTCGCCGGTCGCGCTGGACCGCGCGCTCGCCGACATCGAGTGGGCGGTCGTCCGGGAAGGATCCCGCGGCGTCTGCCTCCAGCTGCTCACGCCGGACGGCGACGCGGGATCCACGATGATCCGTTTGCTGGAGCAGTCCCGCCTCGACGCGGAGGCCCGGGTCCGCAGCGTGATGGGCTACGCCAAAGGCCGCCAGTGCCGGCACGCGATGATCGCCGCCCATTTCGGCGAGGCGATCGAGCCCTGCGGCGACCGCTGCGACGTCTGCCTCGACGCAGTCGCGCCCGTCGGAGCCGCCGTCGACGCGAAACGGAGCGGATCGACGCTCGGCGCCGACGATGCGCTCGCCGTGCTGACCGGTCTGCGCACCCTGCCGTTTCCCGTCGGCAAGGCCGGCCTGGTCCGCCTGCTGATGGGATCGGAGGAGAGCCGCATCCGCGCCGACCGCTCCGTTTCCTTCGGCGTCTTCGCCAAAACCCCCAAAACCAAGGTCGAGGCGCTGGTCGAGCGACTGGTCGAGGACGGCTTCATCGTCCGTGACGTCGACCACGAGTACCGCCTGCTCTCGCTCTCCGGCAAGGGCCAACAGGCGGCGGTCGACGATCTCGCCGCCTACGCCTCCCAGTCGCCAAGGAGTTCGGCGCCCGGCAACGCGCCGCATGGCACGATCGACGACGACTCTCCGCAGGGTCGGCTGCTGGCGGACCTGACCGCGTGGCGCCGCCGTCAGGCGTCGGAAGAGTCCGTTCCCGCATATGTTGTCGCTTACAACATTATGCTTGAGAACCTCGCCGCAACGCGACCGGCCACGAAAGCCGCCCTGCTCGCAGTGCCTGGCATGGGTCCCGTCCGCGTCGAGAAATACGGTGAGCAGCTGCTCCGCATCATCGCCGAATCGCAGGCGTAGGCCGGCTGAAACGGATGCTGAAAAGCCCAGCTGAAGCCGTGCTACACTCCGGCCCTCCCCCTAAGGGTGACTTCTGGGGGCGGATGGGGCCCGGTGGCCTCCCCGGTCTTCAAAACCGTGTGGGTGTCGGTGATCCCGGCATCGGTGGGTTCGACTCCCATGCGCCCTCGCCCTCCCGCGATGCTCGGTCGCTGCGGTCGCCTCTCCTCCCGCGAAACAGTGTTCCCGAACCGCCGCTTGAACGCGGCTGATCCGCCCAAAATGCCGCAGGCCTGGGGAAAGGTCCCAGGCCTGCGGCAAGAGATCATGGCGTTTCGGAGCCGACGCAGCGGCCGTCGACGCTTGGCCGCAGTGTTTTGTCCATCGTCCGACGAGGCGGGAACCGCGACGACGAGAACTCCCGTGCCTCGGGATGACGGTGGAGGAGGCGTGCTCCACAGGTCATTCTGAGGCACGGGAGTTCTCGTCGGTCTCTGCCCGCCGGACGAATTCCCGTAATCGGACTGCTCGGGTTCATACCGGACAGGACAGCCACCACCCGACGACTGGCGTTGCTCGACGAAGTGCTAGAAGGACTTGGTCAGCCCCTCGGCGGCTTTGTCCACCGCCTCCTTGGCCTTGTCCACGACCGTCCCCATCCCGAAGAACTCGTGGGTCACGCCCTTGTACAGGTGGTAGTCGGTTTTCACGCCGGCCTTCTCCAGGGCGTCGGCATAGACTTTTCCCTGGCTCTGCAGCGGGTCGATCTCCGCCCCGATCACCGTCGCCGGGGGCAGCCCGCTCAGGTCCGTCGCCAGCAGCGGCGAGCCCTCGGGGTTGGTCGCGAGCGTCGGATCCGCCAGGTAGTACTTGCCGAACCACTGGAGCGCCGGGGAGTTCAGCGGAATCGCATCGGCGAACTTCTCGACCGACTTCGCCGACTCGCCCTCGGGGGCGAACGTCGCCACCGGGTAGACCAGCAGTTGATGGACCGGCTGTTTGCCGCCCGCCGTCTTCGCCCGCAGGCAGACGACCGTCGCCAGATTGCCGCCCGCGCTCTCGCCGGCGACCGCGACCTTCGTCGGATCTCCGCCGACCGCTCCGGCGTTGGCGATCAGGTATTGGGTGGCGGCATAGGCGTCGTCCACCGCGGCCGGGAACGGATTCTCCGGAGCCAGGCGGTAGGCGATCGAGACGACGATCGCCTTCGCCGCGTTGGCGAGCGCGCGGGGCGAGGCGTCGTACACGTCCAGATTCGCGATCACGAAGCCGCCACCGTGGAAGTAGACGATCACCGGAAGCAGGCCGGACGGAGCGTCCATCGGCTTGTAGACGCGGCCGAGGATCTGGCCCGCGGGGCCGGGGATCAGGATCTGGTCGATGTCGGCGACGGCCTCCTGCGCGGGCTTCCCCTGGTCCGCCGCGACCTTCTGCAGCGCGGTGGCGAAGCTGGTCAGGTTGCGGCCGATCTGGGGATCGACGGTCTGAAGCGGGGGGGCGCCGAACGAGACCAGCGCGTCCAGCACCGCCTTCATCTGCGGATCGACCTTCGCCCCGCCGATCACGCTGGTGTCGAACGTCACCGGTGTCGCCTCGGGCGTCGCGTCCTGGGCCGCGGCGGAGCGGATCAACGGGGCGACGGCGGTCGCGGCGGCCAGACCGGCGGCGCCGGCGAGCAGTCGTCGGCGCGTCGCCAAGGGATTGGGGCGGGATGACATCGGGAAGACCTCCTTTGGACAGTCCGGTGACCGCCCGACCTTCGGACGACGACTCGGCTTCTGGTGGCGTAACCGCAATTCGCGGGCCAGCCCGAGGAAACCGCGTCAAGCCCGAATCCGCTCCGAGGTCATGCCCGCCGATGTCGTCGCCGTTCCGGTCGTCGCGGGATAAGCCGCCGGCAGTGGTCGGCCGTCGATGAAGGGATGCCCTACACCTTGGGTAGAACCGGTTCCGCGGCACCGGAGAGGGCGAGCAGGGCCCCGATCGTCGCCAGCAGGTCGTCGCCGGGTTCGGCGTCCGTGTACCGGAATGCCCCGCCCTCGTTCTGGAGCGCGGCCAGGGAGGCCGGGGCGCCGCTCCACTCCTTCGATTTCAACTTCTCCCCCGCCGCCGTCAACGCCGTGATGACGAACGCGGTCGAGTTGGCGTCCGACGGTGCCCCCGAGCCCAAGCCGAATCCCCCATTGGCGCTCCGCGTTGATCGCAGGTACTCGACCGCTTTCCCGACCGCCTTGTCCGCCCGATGACCGGTGGCGACGAGCGCTTCGATCATGAACGCGGTCGTGTTCGAATCGCCGGACCCGCCACCGGACGCGGCCCCGAAGGCCCACGATCCGTCGCCGTTCTGCGACGTCGCGAGCGTCTTGATCGCGAGGTCGGGAATCTTTTCTCCGGTCACGGCCAACGCCATCAGCGCGAAGGCGTTGTCGAGCGACGTCGTGCCGTACGTCCCCGTCGCCTCGTGCCAGCTCGCGATCACCCGGGCCACCAGGTCGACGCCGTCCGCCTTACGCGGATCGGCCCCTCCGGCCACGAGCGCCACGACCACCTTGCCGTCCCCGCCCGCGGCTTGGCCGACATCGGCCTTCGCGTGCTTGCGCAGATAGCCGACCGCCTCGTCCGTCTTCACGGCGACGCCGACGTTGCGCAGGGCGACCAGCACGGTGACGATCTCCGCCGTCACCCCCAGGTCGATCGTCCCCCGCATGTCCGCGAAGCCTCCGCCCGCATCCTGCCGGGCTTGCAGCCAGGCGGCGCCGGCCTTCAACACCTGCGTTTTCGCCAGCCGCGTCGGCTTCGGAGACGTGGCCACAGGGGTCGCTGCGCGAGCGTCAAGCAGGTTGAATGCGGCGACGGCGCCGAGAGCGCCCCCGACGAACAAGCGGCGGGAGATCGTCCAGCGACCATCGGCGGGCGTCGTCACGACGGGATGGCGGTCCATTCCAAGCCTCCTTGCGCCAAGCGCAGCCGTTGACCGACAGCGACGTGCTGTCAACGATCAGGATGCGGAGATGGCGTGCCCCCGCACTCTACGCCAATCGTGCGCCATGTCAATCTTTGGAATGACGAAACGCGTTTTGACGACGTTCGCAAGCATTTTGAGAACAATCCATGTGGTCGGCGTCGAGTCAGCCCGGGATGAGGAAACGTCCGCTCGGCCCGCGCACGCTTCGGCCATCGGTTTCTGTCCGGTCGAACGTTGTGGGCTCCACAAAGATGGGATACCCTCCCGGCGTCGATTCTTGCGTCCAGGGTCAGGCACGGGGAGCAACCCCCAAAGGAGAATGACGTCGATGGCGTACGATCCCAGGACTGACACCGGCATCCCCACCGAACCGGTCGGCTCCCTGCCGCGACCTTCGAAGCTTCAGGCCGCCTACGCGGACTATGACGCGGGCACGATCACCAAGGATCAATTGGAGCAGGAGCAGGACGAGGCCGTCCAGGATTCGATCACCCGGATGGAGGCCACCGGCGCGCCGATCGTCTCCGACGGCGAGCAGCGCTGGTCCAGCTTCGCCACCTACCCGTTCACCGACACGCTGACGGGCACCGGCATGGCGCCGAACCTCACCGGCGGCGGGCAGTACTTCGCGATCTTCGCCGACGGCCATCACCTGCAGCTGCCCCGCCTCACCGGCGGCCCCTTCCGGTACAAGACCTACGCGGCCGACACCTTCGCGAAATCCATCGCGTACGCCACGAAGCCGATGAAGCAGGCCGTGATCGCGCCCTCCATGCTCACCCTGCTCTACCC
>JBPCRG010000067.1:0-5018 GCA_050997095.1 Thermomicrobiales bacterium
GCCATCCGCACTGGGTCTCGACCGGCGCGAGGATGTTGGCGCTCTCGTCCGGCCGGTGGCGGTGCTCGTGCGCCACCTGCCGACGGTTCTTGCCGGTGCCCATCTGCGCCTGATAGGCGGTGATCGAGTCGATCAGCGCGTCGTCGAAGCGCGCCGAGACCCAAGGCGTCGAGGAGGCGACGTGCTCGACGTCGATGAAGAAGCCGCCGGGGGCGAGCAGCTCCAGCAGTTCGCCGAAGAGCGCGCGCTTTCGCTCATCCGTCATGTGGTGGATCGCGAAGCCGGAGACGATCGCGTCGAATGGCCCCTGCGCCTCCACCCGGTCGACCCATCCCGGAACCGCGAAGTCGGCCATGATGAAGCAGGGCGTCGACGCGTCCTCGCCGAGCAAGTCGCGCGCGGCCTCCATCATCGGCTCCGAGAAGTCGACGAGGGGGGCGCGGGCGTCCGGATACTGCGGGAGCAGCGCCACCGCCAGCAGGCCCGATCCGCTGCCAAGGTCCATGAACGTGGAGATCGGCCGCCCTCCGGCTCCGAGCACCCGCAGCATGACCTCGATCTGGTCGCTCGCGTAGGGGATCCCGCCCCGCACTCCCTCCAGGAAGCGCTTGACGATCCATTCGTTCTTCCAGACCTCGTCCCGCCTGCCGGTCACCCGCTCCCCCCCGCCTTGCCCCGAATCGCTCCGCGGGTCTATCGCCGTCCGTCCTGCGTCGGAGCCGCGGCGAGCACCGCCGGATCGACCAGCGGGGCGAACTGCGCGAAGTTGGCGACGAACATCCCGGCCAGCCGCCGGGCCTGCGCGTCGTAGGCGTCGCCGTCCGCCCAGCCCGTCCGCTGGTCGAGCAGCTCCGCGGCCACGCCCGGGCAGCTGGTCGGCTGCTCGATCCCGAAGAAGGGGTGCCTGACGAACGTCGAGTCCGACAGGCTGCCGTCGAGGATCGCGTGGACGATCGCGCGGGTGGCGGCGATCGGCATCCGTCGCCCGACGCCGTAGGGCCCGCCCGTCCACCCCGTGTTCACGAGCCAGACCTGCGTCCTGTGCCGCCCGATCCGCTCTCCCAGGAGGTGGGCGTACTTGATCGGCGGCAGCGGCAGGAACGGGGCGCCGAAGCAGGCGCTGAAGGTGGCGGTCGGCTCGGTGACCCCCCGCTCCGTCCCGGCGACCTTCGCGGTGTAGCCGGAGAGGAAGTGGTACATCGCCTGCTCCGAGGTCAGCCTGGCCACCGGCGGCAGCACGCCGAACGCATCCGCGGTGAGCATCACGATGTTCGCCGGATGCCCGCCGATTCCGGTGTCGAGCGCGTTCGGGATCGCGGCGATCGGATAGGCGGCGCGCGTGTTCTCCGTGATCGTCGCGTCGTCGAGCGCGAGGCGGCCGGTCGCGGCGTCGAGGGGCACGTTCTCGACCACGGTCCCGAAGCGGCGGGTGGCGGCGAAGATGTCGGGCTCGTCGGTCGCGGAAAGGTTGATCACCTTGGCGTAGCAGCCACCCTCGATGTTGAAGACGCCGGTGTCGCTCCAGCCGTGCTCGTCGTCCCCGATCAGCCGACGCGTCGGCTCGGTGGAGAGCGTCGTCTTCCCCGTGCCGGAGAGGCCGAAGAAGATCGCGACGTCCCCGCCCTCCCCCGCGTTCGCCGAGCAGTGCATGGGCAGGACCCCGGCGCGGGGCAGGAGGAAGTTCGCGACCGTGAACATGGTCTTCTTGATCTCGCCCGCGTATTCGGTGCCCGCGATCAGGGCGATCCGCTCCCGGAGATTGAGCGCGATCACGACGTCGGAGCGGGTCCCGTCCTCGGCCGGATCGGGGTGGAATCCGGGGGCGTGCAGGATCGTGAACGATCCGAGTCCGTGCTCCCCGCCCTCCGCGACGGCGGGCAGGAACATGATCCGGGCGAACAGCGACTGCCAGGCCCGCTCCGAGACGAGCCGCACCGCGACCCGGCAGGCGGGATCCGCCCCGACCGACGCGTCCGTGACCCAAATCGGGCGCGCGGCGAGATGGGCCGCCACGCCCTCTTTGAGGTGGAGAAACTGGGCCTCGGACATCTCGTGGTTGACCGATCCCCACCAGATCTCGCCGCCGCTGTCGGCCTCCCGGACCACGTACTTGTCTTTGGCCGACCGACCGGTGTGGGCGCCGGTCGCGACGACCAACGCGCCGCCCTCGGCGACCCTGCCCTCGCCGCCGACGATCGCCTGCTGAACCAGGAGCGGCGTCGGCGCGTTCCACGAGACGTGCGCGGCATCGTCGAGCCCGAGATCCGCCAGGGTCGGAGCGGCCGTGTTCCTCGTGACCGGATTCATCGCTGCCTCACTTCACACCCGCGCATCGCGCGGCGGGCATCCCCACGTCGACCAAGGGCGACGATCAACCGCGCGCGCCGTCGCCGCGGGACATCTCGCGCTCAAACATCTCGACAGGACGACGGCGCAGCGCTCGGCGTTGAGGAGTCCGCCTCGCGTGATCCTACGCCATCGTGCGGACGTTTGCGACGGGGCGAACGAGACGGTGGTCCGGCTCCCGCACCGCGAAACCGCGCCGCACAGATCACGGGCAATGCGAGCCGAACTCCCGGTACCGCGGCACCGGCAGGTCCCGATACTCGCGCACCGCGACGACGAGCCGGTCCCGCACGGCGGTGAAGAGCCGCCCGCCCTTTTCGGCCGTGGCGACCGTCGGGTCGCCGTGGACGCCGCCCGCGCGCTCCCGCCGGCGCTCCGCGAATCCCGTGTATGCCCGAACCTCGGGGCTCAGATCCTGCCGTTCCTCGTCGCCTGCGATCCGGGAGCCGTCGACCAGATCGGGACGGAGAAAGAGCTGCAGGGATGTCTCCCACTCCCCCGCGTGCCCGATCGAGCCGTGGTCGCGCTCCGATTCGTCGCGCAGGATCTCCGGCGCCATGTCCCAATAGGTGATGGGGAGGATGAAGACGTCCTCCTCGGCCAGTTTGACCGCGATCGCCTGATTGATCGACCGGTTGCCGCCGTGGCCGTTCAGCAGCACGATCCGCTCGAAGCCGTTCGCGTGGATCGACCGGCAGACGTCCGAGACCACCGCGACGTAGGTGTCGAAGCGCAGGGTGATCGTGCCGATGTGGCCCATCTTGTAGTGCGCGAGCCCGGACCAGATCGGCGGCGCGACGATCACGGGGAACTCGTCGACCGCGTCTGCCGCCGCGGCCGCCAGCGCCAAGGCGTCGACGATGTCGACATCGAGCGGCAGATGTGGCCCGTGCTGCTCCACCGAGCCGCAGGGCACGATCACCACCGCCCGCCTCCCGAGCGCGTCGTGCAGCTCGTGGCGCCACATTTCCTGCCAGAGGACCGTCCGACGACCGTCGCGGCGATGCCCGCGCCCGAACACCGAGTGGTCGAATTCAACTGCCATCGGGGATGCTCCAAGTCGCCCGCTTTCGCGGAGTGTGTGCCGATCACCTTGCGTGTCGCGAAGCGCCGGTCCCCATGCCGACGACGGTTCTCGCGTCGCTCGAAGAGATTCCTGAACTCCGCGACCCGGCTCGGAATGACGACAGATGAACCGTCATTCCGAGCGGAGCCCGCAGGCGGAGTCGAGGAATTCCTTCGACCGAAGGGAGAACCGTCGTCGCGCTTGGACCCGCCGCATCTTCACAATCCGGTCACGGACAATGGCTGCCGAACTCGCGGTATTTCGGCGGGTCGATCTCGTGATACTCCCGGCAAAGTCCGACCAGACGGTCGCGCAGGATGGAGAAGAGCCGCCCGCCCTTCTCAGCCGAGGCGACGTGGGGATTCCCCATCACGCCGTGCTCCATCTCCCGCCGCCGTTCCGGGAAGACGGCGTACGACCGCAGCGGCTCGCTGAACTTCGCCCGCACGGGGTCGAGGACCGCGCGCTCCATGTCGACGAGCCCGCCGCGGAGATGGAGCTGAAGGCTCGTCTCCCATTCCCCGCCGTGGCCGATGCTGCCCGCGTCCGTCTCGCTCCACGCCAGCAGCTCGTCCCTGGCCATGTTCCAGTAGGTTAGCGCCAGCGGCCAGACGTCTTCTTCGGCGAGCTTCTGGGCCACGCACCAGGTCGGCTGCTCATTTCCGCCGTGACCGTTGAGCAGGATGATCCGGCGGAACCCGTTCGCCCAAATGCCGCGGGAGACGTCGCAGAGCACGGCCATGAAGACCTCGAGGCTCAGGGAGATCGTGCCGATCTCGCCCATGTTGTAGTGGGTGAAGCCATAGGTCACCGGCGGGGCGACGATCACCGGAAAGTCGGAGACCGCATCCGCGGCGCCGATCGCCAGGTGGTACGGGACGCTGATGTCGACGTCCTGCGGGCAATGGGGCCCGTGCTGCTCCACCGATCCGACGGGGACGATGACCACCGCGCGCCCCGCCATCGCCGCCAACAGTTCGTGGCGCAGCATCTCCTGCCAAAGCACCTTCTTGCCGGACGGCGGCCTGATCAGCATCGGACTCACTCCTTTACGCGCGACTCTCGCCGGACAACACCGATCGCAACCGGTCACGCACCAACTCGGCTTCGCCGGGCGCCAAACCTTGCGACCCGACGAGGAGCCGACCCATCCCGGCGTACGACTCTCCGACGGCGATGCCAGGATCCCCCGCCTGCAGCACGTTGACGACGTCGTCGGCGGAGAACCCCGCGGCGGCCTCGTCGAGGTCGATCACGAGCTTGGGGACCGGAAAGGACGCGGAGCATTCGCGCCGGATGGCAACATGGGCGATCTTCGCGACGCCCTCCTCGATCACGTCGAGCAACGCATCCCAGCGGGCGGCGTCGGCGACGTCGTCACCGGCGGCATAGATCCGGAGCGCGGTGATCAGGCCGACGACCTCCTCGCGCCCGACCTTCATCGCGCGGCCGAACCCTTGATGGGGAATGCCCGCCAGCCGCCCCTCCCCCAGCCACGCGCGCCGGTTCCAGGTTCCCGGGCGGACATCTATGTCCTGATGCTGGGGCGCGACCGAGGCGATCCGGTCGGCGCGCCCGGAGAGGCTCCCGCTCACCTGCGGCTCGC
>JBPCRG010000310.1:0-7207 GCA_050997095.1 Thermomicrobiales bacterium
CTCCCATAGCCCGCAGGACCATAATCTCGTTGACGTGCAGAACATTCCAAATTGGAACGAGGCTATCGACCTTCAGTCGATGGGAGGGCACGGGACCCTCCCCTACGAAGGCGACGAGGTACCCGCAGCGAGGAGGACGGCGCCCGCGGCGAGGAGTCTCCCGTGGCGAGGGCGGTTCCCGCGGCCTAATACGTCGCGCGGCCGCCGGAGAGGTCGAAGACGGCGCCGGTGGAGAAGGTGACTTCGTCGGAGCAGAGGAACGCGGCGAGCGCGGCGACCTCCTCGGGCTGGCCGACCCGGCCCATCGGGATCCGGCTGGTCATGTACGCGACGTGCTCCTCGCTGACCTGCCTCAGGATTTCGGTCGCGATCACCGCCGGGGTGATCGCGTTCACGATCACGCCCTTCGTCGCGACTTCCTTCGCGACCGCTTTGGTCAGCCCGATCACGCCGGCCTTGGCCGCGGAGTAGGGCACCGCGTTCGGGTTGCCTTCCTTTCCCGCGATCGAGGCGATGTTCACGATCCGGCCGTAGCCGCGCTCGACCATGCCCGGGGTGACCGCGCGGCAGCCGAGGAAGACGCCGGTCAGGTCGATCGCGATCACGTCGAGCCACTCTTGGAGCGAGAGCTCCCAGGCGGGCGCCGATCGGCCCGCGATGCCGGCGTTGTTGACCAGAATGTCGAGCCGGCCCCATGTCGCGGTCGCCTGTTCGACGGCCCCGGCCCACGACGCCTCGGACGTCACATCCAGCTTATGCGCGATTGTGCCCCGGCCCATCTCCTGCGCCGCGTCGTTGCCCGCCGCCTCGTCGATGTCCGCGATCATCACCCGGCCGCCCTCGCTGGCCAGCCGCTCCACGATCGCCCGCCCGATCCCCCTCGCCCCGCCGGTGACCATCGCCGTCCGCCCGTCAAATCGCATGAAGAGAGCTCCTTCAAGCTGTGAGCTGGGAGCAGTGGGCTCTGAGCGATGGGAAACGATGAGTAGGCGGTAGGCAGAGAGCGGCGCTGAGTCGTTTCATTCTGCCGCCGCCGCCCTCGTCGTACTGCCTACCGCGTACCGCCTACTCCTCAAAGCCCACCGCCCACGGCTCAAAGCTCGTTCACCAATCCGCCACCGAGCCGTCATCATGCCATAGAACGGGGAGATGGATCGATCGCGCGGGGTGGGCGCGGCAGACCTCGAGATCGAGGTCGGAGCCGAGGCCCGGCTCCATCGGGACGTCGACCCAGCCGTCCTTGACGACCACGGGGTTGAGCAGGATCTCGTCGCGCCACGGGGGATCGTCGGAGACCCATTCCTGGATCACGAAGTTCGGCGCGACCACGTCGAGATGGAGCAAGGCGCGCATGTTGACCGGGCTCAGCGGGTTGTGCGGCGCGAAGCCCACGTAGTGGACCTCCGCCATCGCCGCGATCTTCCGGCCCTCCATGATCCCGCCGCAATGGGCGAGGTCGGGTTGGAGCAGCGCCGCGGCGCCATTCTCCAGACCCTCGCGGACCCCCCCCTTGGTGAAGAGCCGCTCGCCGGTCGCGACCGGAATCCCGCACTCGCGCGCGACCGTGGCCATCGCCGACGCGTTCTCGGGCAGGCACGGCTCCTCGAAGAAGAAGACGCCGTACTCGCGGATCGCCTGCCCCATCTGGATCGCCATCGCCGGGCTGAGCCGGCCGTGGGCGTCGACCGCGATGTCGACGTCCGGCCCCACCGCCCGCCGCACCGCCTCCATGATCTTCGCCACCCGCCGGATCGCGGCGATGCCGTCGAGCGGTTTGGTGGGGCCGAACGGCACGAGCTTCATCGCCGTGTAGCCCCTCTCCGTGAGCGCGAGCGCGCTCTCCGCGATCTCCTCCGCCGTCCCGCCGCGCGGCCCGTTCGCGTAGACCCGGATCCGGTCGCGCACCCGGCCCCCGAGCAGCTGATGCACCGGCAGGCCGACGGATTTGCCGAAGATGTCCCAGAGCGCCTGCTCGACCCCGGAGATCGCCGAGTTCATGACCGGACCGCCGCGGTAGAAGGCATGGCGGTACATGATCTGCCAGAGGTGCTCGATCCGCAGCGGATCCTCCCCCAGCAGGCAGTCCTTCAGCTCCTCGACCGCCGCCACGATCGCCCGCGCCCGCCCCTCCAGCGTGCCCTCGCCGGTCCCGATCAGCCCCTCGTCCGTATGCACCCGGACGAAGACCCAGTCGCGGCCGCCGCCGAAGACGGGAATGGTTTCGATGTCGCGGATTTTCACGGCGTTCCTCCGGGGGGTCAGGGGTCAGGGATAAGGGGTCGGGGACGACCGCGGGGGTCGGGGATCAGGGGTTAGGGACAACAGTCGGCTTGTCATGGGACGGGTCCGGCATTCTTGATCGATTCTTCGAGGGTGCGGAGAAGTGCGGAGCGGAGGGCGATGAGTTGGCGCCCAAGCGGGGATGCAACCGAGCGAAGGCGTTCAAGATTGTCGGCAGCGCAGTAGCCGAGTCGGAAGGCGATCTCCAACTGCGTGTCGACTTCCGCGAGGGACCCGCGGGCGATGGAGACATGCCGGATGTACTCGCGCGTGGAATCGCGCGTATGGCCCTCGGCGATGTTCGATGGAACCGAGACCGCGGCCCGGCGCAACTGGCTGGTCAGTCCGTAGAGTTCATGCTTCGGAAATAGCTCGCTGAGCCGGTAGATCTCCTCGACGAGATCCATCCCGGCCTGCCACACCCGTAGATCCCGATAGCTGCTCACCGCCACGATCAACCCCCAACATGTTCTCGACCATCGTCGTCCCCGACCCCTGACCCCCACCGATCACCCCTTCACGCTCCCCGCCGTCAACCCCGCGATGAATTGGCGGGAGAGAAGCAGGTAGGCGGCGACGACGGGGAGGATCGAGATGGTGACGCTGGCGAAGATGAGGCCCCATTCGGTGGAGTAGGTGCCGCGGAAGGCCATGATCCCGACGGGGAGGGTCATCGAGTTCTGCTTGGTGATCAGGATGAAGCCGAGGAAGAAATCGTTCCACATCCAGACGCCGTTGAGGATGACGACGGCGGCGAGCGCGGGCCGGGTCAGCGGGAGCATGATCCGCCAGAAGATCTGGAGGTGGCTGGCGCCGTCGATCCGGGCGGCGTCCTCCAGGTCCTTGGGCAGGACGCTGAAGAATCCGGTCAGGACCAGCACGCCGAGCGGGATGCCGAAGGTGGAGTAGAGCAGGATCAGCGGCCAGAGGCTGCCGAGGAGGTGGATCTGGCGGAACGTGATGAAGAGGGGGAGGATGATCAGCTGGACCGGGACGACGAGCCCGCCGACGAAGAGCAGGCGGATGCTCATCCGGCCCCGGAAGCGGAACCGGGCGAGGCCGTACGCCGCCAGGCACGAGAGCGACGTGCTGACGCCGACGCCGACGCCGGTCGCGATCACGCTGTTGCGCAGGGTGGTCGCGATGTTCGCCTCGTGCCAGGCCTTGCGGTAGTTGAAAAGCCCGAAGGAGTCGGGCAGCCCGTAGGGTTTGGCGAAGAACTGGTCGACGATCTTGAACGAGCCGAGCACGACCATCGCGATCGGCAGCAGCACGAACGCGCAGAAGACCAGCATCACGCCGTGCCAGGCCAGGTTCCCGCCGATCGCGCGGGCCCGCTTCCGCCATCGCGGCCGAGGCGTCGTGTACTCGCCGCCGGCGGGTCTCGGCAGGACGGCGCTGCGGGTGTCGGTCAAGGAACTCACGGGAACTGACCTCCGGTGAACGCGCTCATGGCGGATCGACGGCTCCATCGCATCGCCAAGCACAACCGTCTCAGCGGGTAAGATGCCGTCGTTCCAGCCTCGGAGAGGCTTTGTCGGTTGAGCCGGGTGCCCTCTGGGCGTTTTCAACCTGGGGAACGCGGGAATCCACCTCCGCCGATCAATGCATCGCCTCCTCGCGCCGCCCCAGCCCTTTGATCAGGAGGCCGGAGACGCCGGCGAGGAAGATGAAGAGCGTCACCCCTTCGGCGATCGCGAAACTCATCCGGGTCGAGTTGCTGAAGCTGCTGGTGCCGAAGGCGTCGCCGTAGATCAGCACGCCGACGACCAGCGTCGCGCCGTCCGGCTGTCCGGTCGTGCCGCCGAGCACGTAGATCAGGTCGAACGCGCGGTAGATCAGGATGAACGAGAGCGCGGTCACGATCGTGAACGCGGGGGCGAGCATCGGGAAGGTCACGTCCCTGAAGACCTGCCAGGGTTTGGCCCCGTCGACCAGGGCGGCGTGCCGCAGGTCTTCGGGCACGTTCTGCAGGCCCGCGAGATAGAGGACGACCGCCATCCCGTTCCATTGCCAGAACTGGACGAGGTAGACCGTCTTCATCGCCCAGAACTGGTCGGCCTGCCATTCGCGCTGCCAGCCGCCTAGCCCATGGGCGGCGAGGAATGGATTGACGATGCCGATGATCGGGTCGAGCATCAGGATCCAGATGACCCCGGTCGCGACAGCCGACATGATGACGGGCATGAAGATGATCGCCCGGTAGACGTGTGTCATCCGCGAGCGCCGGTTGAGCATCACCGCGAGGCCGAGCGAGACGGTGTTCTGGAGCACGAAGATCACCAGAAAAAGCTTCGTCGAGTTCCAGGCCGCCTGATGGAAGCGCCGGCTCGAGACGACGTCCGAGAAGTTGCGCAGCCAGATGAAGTTGTCGACCGGCCCGAATCCCGGCCAGTCGAAGAGGCTCAGATAGAAGGCGCGGACGGTCGGGTAGAGGAAGAGCGCCGCGTAGACGGCGAACGCCGGGAGGATGAACCAGATGTACGGCTGGCGCTCCAGGCCGCGGCGTCCGGGCCGCGCGCCCGTGAATGTGCCGTCGGGGCCGAATTCCGGACGCGTGGAAACAGGGGAGGCGGGCGATTGCCCGCCCTCCCTGTCGGCGCTCGTCCGCTCCAGATCCGGCGGAGAAACTGTCGCCATCGAGCCTCCGGGTTCGAGATCAGGTCGTCGGCGTCGCCGCGCCCGCGCCGGAGGCGGCGCCCCGATTCACGCCGGCCTGAAGCAATGCGACGAAGGCGTCCGGCGTCAGCCTGCCCGTCCACAAGCCGCCGAAGTTGTCCTGCACGGCCGTGATCACGCCGTTCAGCTCGGGAAGGTCGTACCAGACGGGCACGTCGCCGCCGGCCGCGGCCGTCACGGTCGCCGCGCGGATCGGCTCGGTCGATCCCGTCACGCCCTTGTTGATCGGCAGCGCGATCTTGTCGGAGACCAGTTGCTGGGAGTCCTTGGTCGCCAGCCAGTTGATGAATTTCGCGGCGGCGTCCTGCTTCTCGGGGGCCGAGAACTTGCTGGCGGTGTAGAGCAGCTCGTAGCCGGTCGTGGTCGCCTTCATGCCCGCCTGGGGGCCGGGCCACGCCACGAAGGTCAGATCGGCCTTGGGATTGACCTGCTTGTAGCCGGTGAAGTCGGCGGTGCCGGCGACCATCATCGCGCCCTTGTTGTTCGCGAAGATCGCCTTGGCGGTCGTGTAGTCGGTCGCCTCGAAGCCGGCGTTGTAGTAGGGCTGAAGCTCCTTCAGCAGCTGGGCGGCCGCGAGCACGTCCGGCTCGGTCAGCTGCCGTTGGCCGGCCCGGACCTTCGCCAAGCCGTCGAAGCCGAGGACCGACGATGTGAGGCCGATGTACATGAAGAAGGTGTGGACCCAGTCCTTGCCGCCCAGCACGATCGGGGTCTCGCCGGCGTCCTTCAGCGCTTTGGCGGTCGTCCGGAACTCGTCCCAGGTCGTCGGCGGGGTTAGGTTGTGCTTGGCGAAGACGGTGTTGTTGATCGCGAGGCCGACCGTGTAGGCGGCCAGGGGCACGCCGTAGACCTTGCCGCCGACCTCGACCTGGCTGCGGGCCGCGTCGGTCAGGCCGCTGATGTCGACCTTGCCGGTCAGATTCACGAACGGCGCGTCTCCGCTCGGCACCCATTTGGAGATGATCGACCCTTCCTCGACACCCATCACGTCGGACGGCTGGCCGCCGGCGACCGCGGTGTTCAATTTCACGGCGTATCCGTCGCCGGGGACCTCGGTGGGATCCAGTTTGACGCCGGGGACGGCGGCCTGGAACCCGTCGAGGATCTCCTGCATCGGGGTTTTCCACTCGGGGTGGTTGCCCCAGATGCTGGCGGCGACGTCGTCCGCCGCGGAGGCGGAGCGCAGCCCGCGGCTCCCGAGCGCGCCGCCGAAGGCCGCCGCCCCCGCGACGCCTCCGGTGGCCTGCAGCAGCCGCCGTCGCGACACCCGAAACGCATCCTGCTCCCGTGATCCGGACATTGTCGATTCTCCCCTCGCATGACGCGGAACGACCGTGGCCAAGTCCAACCTTCTTGCACTCTGGACGATGGTCGGATGCTATCAGCGTGTATACAGCCTGTTAATTGCGGTCAACTCGCGCGAAAGCCGCTTTCCCGGACCGAATCGGGTCGTCGCGATCCGGAACCGGCCCGACGCGGACGGGCTGTCGGAGCGCCGTTACCCGAGGCCCGGTCAGCGCGGCCGATGGCTGTCGAGCCGACCGTCCTCGATCACGCCTTCGCGGAGGGCGGCGGAGAGGGCCTGCAGGCGGGACTCGACGCCGAACTTGCCGTAGATTCCGGCGAGGTGGGTCCGGACCGTCTCGATCCCGATCCCGAGGCGGACGGCGATTTCCTTGTCGCTCAATCCCTCCGCGAGACGCGCGAGCACATCCCGCTCGCGAGGGGTCAACCGGATCGGCGGGCGGGTCGGGCGCGGCGGGCGGGCGAGGTCGGCCGTCTCGGCGGCGCGCAGGCGCTTGAGATCGAGCCGCTGCTGCGGGGTCACGATGGATTCGCCGGCGGTGATGGCGCGCACCGCGGCGATAATCTCGCCGAGATCGGCCGCCTTATGGACCACGCCCTGAGCCCCAGCCGCGATCGCCCGGGCCGCGTCGTCCCGGTCGCTGCTGCTGGTCAGGACGAGGATCCCCGTGTGCGGAGCCGAGGTCCGGATGCGGGCGATCAGGGCCGTTCCGTCGCCGTCGGGCAGACCGAGGTCGACGATCGCGACGTCGATCTCCGGGATCAGCGCGGTCGCCTCCGCGATCGTGCCGGTCTGCACGATCTCGTCGAATTCGAGCGCGAGCGAGAGCAGCAGCGCGAGCGGCTGGCGCGACGAGGCATGGTCGTCGACCAGGAGCAGGCGGCTCATCGCCCCGCCTCCAGCTCGAACGAGAAGACCGAGCCCGACCCGGTGAATGCCGCG
>JBPCRG010000103.1:0-2718 GCA_050997095.1 Thermomicrobiales bacterium
GCTCGTACCGGCGCAGATAGGCGGCGCTGATCGCGAGCACGAGGAAGAGCGTCAGCAGCAGGACGATGCTGTGGGAGGCGATCAGCCGGGACTTCAGACTCGACAGGAGCGGCCGCCGCGCCCCCGATGCCGGGGCGGGCGCGTCTTGAACCGGCATGCGCCTCCCGGGGATGGGCCTCGCGACCTGCGCTCGATCATGCCGCGCGAATGTAACACCGGCGTAAACGCAGGGAGCGGTCCCCAGGAGAATCCGCCGTCCTCTTGGCTGAGGAATCCATGCCTACGCCCTGTCCCGACCGGACCGGGTGAGGCGATAACCCACGGATCGCACGGTGTCGATCGAGATCGACGCGCCGCCGGCGGCCAGCCGGTCCCGCAGGCGGGAGACGTGCACGTCGACCGTGCGGGTGTCGCCGTCGAACTCTCCGCCCCAGACCCGGCTCCAGACCTGCTCCCGCGTCAGCACAAGGTGGAGATGATCGGCCAGCGCGACCAAAAGGTCGAACTCCTTGGTGCGCAGCGGCAGCTCCACCCCGGCGACGGTCACCCGGCGCGCCGCCGCCTCGATCAGCACGTTGCCGCAACGAAGGTCATCCTCGCCGCCTGCCCTCTCCCCCGGCGTCGCGGTCCGCGTCGTGCGCCGGAGGATCGCCCGCACGCGCGCCCGCAGCTCGTTCGGATTGAACGGCTTGGTCAGATAGTCGTCGGCCCCGAGATCGAGCCCCTCGATCTTGTCGCGGTCATCGTCCAAGGCGGTCAGCATGATGATCGGCGTCTCCGAGACCGCGCGGATCCGGCGGGCGACCCCGCGCCCGTCCAATCCCGGCAGCATCAGGTCGAGCACCAGCAGATCGGGGGGGGCGCCGGCGGCGATGCACGCGGAGAACCGCTCGACCGCGACCGCGCCATTCTCGATCAGGGCGATCTCGTGCCCGTCCCGGCCCAGGTAGAGCCGCACAAGCTCGGCGATCGACCGGTCGTCCTCAACCACCCAAACCCTCGCCACGACGCCCCTCCGCGTTCACCCGATCTCGGAATCCGTCCGCTTCCCGTACTCGCCCGGCTGCGGACGATCGCCGACACCCACGCTCCGTCCACGCGACGAACGGGAATCATAGCCGACATCCCCGGGAATCGGGCCGTCGCCGCCGTCACGCCGACCCATCGTGACCGGCCTTCCCTGTCTTGGCACGACCGCCCGTCGCTCAGCGTCGCCATTGGGTCGATAGGGGCCATGAAAACCGCCGGCCGCTCCCGATCACAACCTCCATCCGGGCACGACGACGCCGGGTCGAACGGTCCACCCGGCGGATCGTGAAGGCTGAAGGCAGGCGGGAGCGATGCTCAGGAAGTAGATGCGGACCTCCCCGAGATACCCCAGCACGGTGTCCTTGTTCGGATTGTCGAAATAGAACCGGACGTAGCGCGCCTGCCCCTTCCAGGCGAACGACTCCCACGCCGCGCCCTTGCCGTTGCTCCGCGTGCTGATCGTGGTCCACGAGCTCTTGTCGCTGGAGACCTGGATCCTGAACGAGTCCGCCGGGCCGGTCCGCGCGAAGTACCACTGCACTTTGCTCACGCTTTTGACGGCGCCGAGATCGAAGTAGACATAGGCCGCGCGCGGGATGCCGCTGGTTGTCGTGTACCACGACGTAGTGGTGTTGTTGTCGTACGCCAGCAGCGACGACGTCGAGGAGCTGGTTCGCCCACCGCCCGCGATCACGTACCGGGTGCTCGCCGGCGGGGGCGTCACCGTGCCGTCGCCGGGGGTGCAGGAGTAGGTGCCGTCGACGACGCTGCCGAACGTGTTGGTCCAGTACCAGCCGTACGCCGCGGACGCCCCGTAAGCCCTGCCGATGCCGATCGCGTTGAAGTTCGCGCTCAGCATGTTGGCGTTGTGCGGAGGCGAGTTCTTCCACTGGATGAAGGTGTCTTGGGCGCTCTCGTGGCCGGCGGCGATGTTCTCGCCGCGATAGGTTTGGCTCGGTTATCCGTGCGCGGCGATGTTGTCCGGCCAGCTCGAGCCGTCGGCCAGGGTGTGCGAAAAGTAGTTGTTGCGGACCATGTCGAGCGAGTGGTCGTCCGCCGCCGCGCTCAACGTCTTGGAAAGCGCGAGCGAGCCGAGGCCGTTAATTTGCCGATACGAGTTGATCATCCCGAGAAAGGCGCACTCCTCGCTGTCGGCGACGTATGACGATGCGGTGGTGTTCGGCGCAGCCATGGACTGATGGACGGCGCTGGGAGCCGCGGCGGCGGGGACCGCCCCGGCGAGCATCGCCCCGGCGGCGAGGACGAAGGCGAACGGGCGAAGGCGGGTGAACATATCCATGAGGCACACCTCGATCGGGAACGTGTGCCACGGATCGGGCTGCGTGCCCGGGCGTGATGCGGGGAGAAACTCTCCCCCGCTCCCATCTTGGGTTCATCCATGGCGTTGAGCCATCGCCGCGAGGTGGTGAGCCGCCGCAGACGAACGGCCCGCGCCGCCCACCGCAGCGGCATGGCCCGATCGGCGACCGTCGGTCGATCCGGACGCGGGGAGCGTTCCGTCGATCGGGACTTGAGGGTCGGGCATAGACGCAGATTCAGGCCATCGACGTGCGTCTCGGCCGACCGACGGCGAGAGAATCAGTGCCTCGCGGTCGGTGCATCATCGATAGTCATCGACCCGGTCGACGACGGTTCTCCCGTCGCTCGAAGAGATTCCTGGACCCCGCG
>JBPCRG010000027.1:0-2682 GCA_050997095.1 Thermomicrobiales bacterium
GATGGCCGGTTCATGGTCCGGCTCGAGAACGGCGAGGCGTTTTTGCTGGGACCGGTGCCGCGGCCGCGGCGGGCCCTGGCGCGGCTGGCGTCGGAACGGATCGCGCTCGCCGCCGAGGCCGCGATCCAGCGGTCGGCCGACGCGCGGCCCCGCGGCCCGGCCCGGGCCACCGCCTTGACCGCGCTGCTGCTGGGGACCGAGGCGGATGCTCCCCGCGCCGCCGCCGCCCTCGGCTTGGCCGCGAGCGGGGTCTACCGGGTCGCGCTGGCCTCGCCCGAGATGGAGCAGGCGACGCTGCAGCGCACGATGGCGACGTTCGGCGCCGCGCACGAGGCGGCGGCGATCGACCGGGCGCACGCCGCGCTGATCGAGGTGCGGCCGGAGTCGGTCGCGACTGGCGGAGCCGGGGGCCGCTCGACCACCGTCCGCCGCCGCGATGCGGCCGGGCGCGACGGATCGCCCGCGATGAGCGGGTGGCTGGCGCTCTCGTCGCCGGTCGTCGGGGTGGCCGGGTTGCCGGCCGCGGCGCGGGAGGCGCGGTTCACGGCCGCGCTCGTCGTTTCGGGGTCGGCGGCGGGGCCGGTGGCGAAGTTCGACTCGCTCAACGATCTCGGTCCGCATCAGCTGCTCTACCGCCTATGGGGCACGCCCGACCTCGCCCGCTTCGCCGCCGACGCCTTGGGCGAGCTGCCGGCGCGCGACCGGCGGGGCACGCTGCGGCACACGCTGCTGACCTATCTCCAGACCGGCGGTTCGCACGTCGACGCCGCGGCCCGCCTGGGCATCCACCGCAACACCCTCTCCTACCGGCTCAAGCAGATCGCCGCCCTGACCGGGCGCGAACCGACCGACCCCGCGACCCAGCTCGTCTCCCACCTCGCTCTGCTCGCGTCCTCCCTGCCGCCCGCGCCGTAGGAGCGCGGCCGGCCTGCGTCGTCTCGCCTGCCGGGGAGTGACCACGGGGTTCCGCCTTCGTCCGAACGATGGGCGGGACGAACGCCCTTCCCCGGCATCCTGCGTCCCCGCGCCTCATCGCCGACGGTGGGGCTCCCCTCCCGACCGTCATTCCGAGCGGAGCCCGCAGGCGGAGTCGAGGAATGTCTTCGACCGGAGGGAGAACCGTCCGCGGCGCGGGCTCGCCAAGAATCGTCGTGCCGAGGACCCACCGCGTTGTCCATCGTCAATCGTCGGGATCACGAGGCACCGACGAGATTCTTCCTTCGTCAGAATGACAACCAAGGGGTCGCTTGACGATGGACAAAGCGCTCAGCGCATTGCGCCCTCTCAAAGGTTCTGCGTGTCGACGACGGTCTCCGCTTTGCTTCGAGAGATTCTTCGACTGCGTCTACGGACTCCGCCCGGAATGACGGGATGGGACGCCTGCAAGGGTCGCCCCGGCCCCGCGAAGCCCTGTGCTATAGTGTACGTACACATTGTGCGTTCACCTCCAGGGGGACGAGCATGTGGTCTCCCGCGCCGCGCCCGACGTCCGCCCGATCCCGGCGCTCCCGCAGACGCCCCGACGGCGCGGTCGAATCCATCCCGCCGCGTCAACCCGTGACGCCCGGCGCCGCGTCCATCGCCGAGCCCTGGCTCGATGTCGGCGAAGCGCGCCTCGGGATCAGGAAGGAAACGACACCATGGCCGATCGCGAGCCACTCAAAGGCCGGCCCCGAGGCGCCGCTTGGCGCGCGCTCCAGGACGAAGGCGTGGTCTGGGAAGGGTCTGTCGCGCTGACGCTCGACGGGGTCCGGGTGGCGCTGCTGCTCGTCGCGACCCAGCAGCGGCTCGTCCTCGTGCGCGGCGGCGAGGTCACGCTCGAGATCCCGCGCGGCTGGCTCCGCCCCGGACCCGTGCTCGACGACGACGGCAGCGTGACGATGTCGGTCGACGCCGAGGGGACCGGACGGCCGGACGCGATCCGTCTCGTCGTGCACGACGGCCGACCGGCCGCCGCCCACCTCGTCTCGCTCCTTGCCGGCTCCGGCGTGCGGCCCGTCCGCCCTGCCCGGCGCGCGCTGCCGGTCTACGTCCCGGAGCCGCTGCCGGACACGCCGCCGCCGCCGATGGCACGCTCCCGCCAGTCGTTCCGCCCGGTCTCGCTCGAGGAGACGGCCGCCCCGATGGCGGTGGGCCAAGGCCGGTCGGGCCGGGATGACGCGGAGCGCCTCGCGGACCTTCCCTCGCTCGCGATGCTCGACCCCGACGACTTCCCCCCGCTGGCCCCCGGCGAGCGGCGGCCCTTCGTCCCGTCCGACACGCGACTCTCCGCGGCGGCGATGCGCGACGAGCCGCCGACGATCCCCGCCTCCCTGCCGCCCGAGGCGAATGGCCGCGACCACGATTGGAACCTGCAGCCGCTGCAGACCATGTCGATGCGGTCCGCCCGTCACGCCCGGCGCGGGATGGTGATCCGGCTGAGCGGCCTGATCGCGCTGCTCGCCTTCGCCGCGGCCTTCGGCGCGGGCAGGTTGCCGGGCCACCCGCGCTTTCCCGAGGGATCGCACATCCCCGGCACGTCGATCAATGCGCCGTTCACGGATGGCGGACCAAAGGCGGCGCCGACCCTGCCGGCGGCGGTCGCGCAGGTCGGGACGACCCCCACCCCGCCGCCCACCATCGCGGCGACGCGGTTTGGCGGCGTGCCGACCCTCCCGGCGCAGGAGCGGATCGAGCCGACGC
>JBPCRG010000352.1:0-2995 GCA_050997095.1 Thermomicrobiales bacterium
GTCTGGTTTGATATATAGCGGAAGATGTGGGAGAGAGGGGGGGCGAGAACCACGCGAACCCGGCGAGGAGGAGCGTCCATCCCGTCGCTCATCGATCCTCCCCCAACTGCTCGAAGACGAACCGGGCGTGCTGCATCACCTGGTCCACGGCGCGCTCGAACCGGTAGTCCACGTCGTCGCGCGCGCGGACGTGCAGCTCGAGATCCGGATGCAGGCGCACCCGCCGCCAGCGCTCCTCGACCGGGTGGGAGGCGATCGCGAAGTGCGCCTCAAGATCGTGGATCGAGAGTTCCCCCACCTTCTCCCGGATCTCGTCGAGCGGCAGGTGCGCGGTCTTCAACTCCTGGATGAAGCGGAGCCGGAGGAGATGATCCTTGTCGTAGGCCGCGCTGGGCCCGCGGCCGTGCGCCGGGGCCAGCAGACCCTCGGTGATGTAGTAGCGGATCGTGCGGGCGTTGAACCCCGTCTCCGCCTCGAGGTCGGCGATCGCGTAGCGCGGCGAGTCGGGCACGCGCGGCATCGCCATCGGTCGGCCCGGCGGCAGCCTGCGCGGCTGCTCGCGATCGCCGCGATGTGCCGGCTCGACGCCGAGCGGCGTTTCCCATGTCTCCCGGCCACTGTCGTTCTTCACCGTGGTTCGCTCCTCCACCGCTGGGGCGACCCGACGCCTGCCGATCCACCGGTTCGACGCTCCAACAATACGCCAGCGGCAGCCATCATGCCGACGCCGCGCGTCCGCCTTCCCCGCCCGCGGGATCGCTCCGGAGCCGGTCGTCGATGCGTCGAAATGCACGTCCCGTCTCCCCCTGCCCCCGAACATTCGCCAGGAGGTCGGCACCGGAACGGGGCGATCGGGCGCGATCCTTGCATGAAGGACGTGCGACGCGAGCCTTCGGGCGCGTCGTCGTCATCGCGACAAGCCATCATGCCTTTATTGAAGGAGCAGCCGTCATGGCGAACACAGCGAGCGTGGACCGCAGCGGAGACGTCGAGCGTTCCATCACCCAGGCCCTGGAGTCCGCCGACCTCTTCCTCGCCGTGGAAGTGGTCGGATCCTCCGTGCAGATCACCGGCGAGGTCGATTCGGAGGCCGACCGCGGCGCGGCGCTCGACGTCGCCTCCGCCGTCGCCCGCCCCCTCGGCCTGACGATCGACGACAACATCGAGGTGCTCGAGATGGTCGGCCTCCAGGCGGACGGGGCGTACGAGGGGACCGCGCTGCCCGAGACCGACCTGCCCGTGGCCATCGACGAGCTCGACGCGCTGACCGGCGACGCCTCCGATCCGGACGATCTCGGCTCGTCCACCTCCGATCTGACCCGCGTCGACCCCGCCGCGTCGACGATGAATGCCGTCGGCACGGTCGACCCGGGCGAGGCGGGCGACGAGGCAGTCCCCTATTTCCCCCCGACCGACCCCGTCGTCCGCCCGACCAGCGACGCCGAGGAACTCGCAATCGTCGGCGGCTTCTCCGCGACATCCATGGACGGCGACGACGACATGGCCCCGCAGCCCGGCGACGACGACGGCCTCGCCCGCCTCGTCCGCCGCGAGTTGCGTCAGGACGCGGCCACGATCGACCTGCTCGTCGACGTCGCCGTCGAGGACGGCGTCGTCGCCCTGACCGGCCTCGTCCAGTCGCTCGACGACGCCGAGAACGCCGAAGCCGTCGCCGCCCGCGTCCCCGGCGTCCTCGAGGTGGTCGAGGAGATCACCGTCGCCGGCCTCCTGCGCTGACCCGCCGTCGGACATCCCCGACCGGACGATTCCGGCACGAACCGGGTCGGAGGCCTTCTGCCCGCATGACGGCATCAAAATCCATCCGATCCACAACCATCCGTGCTAACCTCGGAGAGGTTTTGTAGGTTGAGCCGGGTGCCCTCTGGGCGAATTCAACCCCGGGAAATGGTTGAGCCGGGCGCCCCCTGGGCGATTTCAACCCCGGGTTCGCGTCGGCCCGGAGAACTCAGAGAACCACGCACGGAGACGCATGCTTGGGTGGACAATCTCTCCTCTGGTTCGGGATATCGGGCGGCGCGCTGCTCTACGCGCTCCAGCTTCTGCGCGCCCGCTATCTCACCAAGGAGCCGCGGGCCGTCAACTCCCGCGGCGGCTTCACCCTCTTCGCCCTTCTCATGCTGATCTTCGCGCTCGGCTCGCTCGCGGCAGGACTCGCCTCCCTATGACCATGCAGACCGGCCAGAAGCCCATGCCCAGACTCGTCGGCACCATCCACCTGCCCCCGCTGCCGGGTTCGGCCCGCGGCGGCGCCGGCGGCATGCAGGCCGTGCTGGAGCGGGCCCGCCGCGACGCCGCCGCCTACGCCGAGGGCGGCTTCGACGCGGTCATGGTCGAGAACTTCGGCGACGTCCCCTTCGCCCGCGACCACGTCGGCCCGCACGTCGTCGCCGCGATGACCCTCGCCGTCGCCGCCGTGCGCGAGGCCTGCGGCCTGCCGGTCGGCGTCAACGTGCTCCGCAACGACGTCCTCGCCGCCGTCTCGATCGCCGCGGTCGCCGGCGCCGAATTCGTCCGCGCCAACGTCTACGTCGGCGTGATGGTCACCGACCAAGGCGTGATCGAGGGCCGGGCCGAGGAGGTCCAAGCCCTGATCGCCCGCCTCGGCCCCGACATCCAGGTCTGGGCCGACATCGACGTCAAGCACGCCGCCGCCCTCGCCCCCCGCCCCGTCGGCGACCTCGCCGAGGACGCGGTCGAGCGCGGCCTCGCCGCCGCCGTCATCGTCACCGGCCGCGCCACCGGCCAGCCCGCCTCCCTCGCCGACCTTGAGGCCGTCCGCGCCGCCGTCCCCGTTGCGCCCATCTACGTCGGCAGCGGAGCCACCGCCGAGACCCTCCCCGCCCTGCTCCGCATCGCCACCGGCGCCATCATCGGCACCGCCGCCAAAATCGACGCCCTCGTCACCAACCCCGTCGACCCCGCCCGCCTCACCGCCCTCGTCCGCGCCGCGAACTCCTCCCGCCGCTAGGCCGCC
>JBPCRG010000356.1:0-2830 GCA_050997095.1 Thermomicrobiales bacterium
TGCCGGTGGGGTGTGGTGGGGGGTGGGTTGGGTTTGGTGGGGGGGGCGGGGGGGGGTGTTTTGGGGGGGGGGGGGGGGGGTGGGTCTCCTCCCGCGACATGCGACGGCGGCGATGGCGGACACGGAGGTCCGCCCCTACCCGATGACGGCGGCGATGGCTTTGCAAACACGCCTCACCGGTTGCGCTCGCTCCGGACGAAGAGCCAGGTGCCGGCGGCGAGGAAGATCGTGAAGAGGATGGCGAGGACGGAGGCGTTCAGCGCGAAGGAGTCGAGCACGACATGAGGCTCGTCCGCCTTGCCGGCGTAGAAGATGCCCCGGGTGAGGTCGACGACGTAGCGCAGCGGCGAGAGGCGGGAGAAGATCTCGAGCGCGGGCGGCAGCTTCTGGATCGGGGTGAAGACGCCGGCCAGGAAGAACTGCGGCAGCAGGATGAAGGGGAAGATCTGCTGCGCCGCGCGCTGGTTCGAGACGTTCGCCAGCACCACGACCCCGAACGCGCCGCCGAAGAAGCAGGCGACCAGCCCGACCGGCACGAGCGAGAGCGCCTGCTGCACGTCCATCGGCACCCGGAGCGCGAACCCCAGCAGGATCAGCGCCAGTCCTTGGCACATCGCCACGCTCGCCTCGCCCAGGATCTTGCCGATGATGATCGCGTAGCGGGAGATCGGGGCGACGAAGATCTCCTGGCTGAAGTCGTTCTCCCGGTCCTCGATCAGGGAGATCAACCCCAGCGCCGTGGACTGGAAGAGCGTCTGCGCGAAGACGCCCGATTAGGCGCGGGGTAGTACCCGTCCACCAGCCCGACCGCCCCGCCGATCTTCATCTCCGCCGTCCAGCACGGGCCGTCCGCGCGGTGCAGCCGGGCCACCGTCGCCGTCACGTCCAGGACCGACAAAGCCGCCCGCTGCGCCGTCCAGGTCGCCGGGACCTCGACCGCGCACTCCCGCCATCGCGCCGCCTGCGCCGCGAACGCCGGATCGCTCAGCCCCTCGACCGCGTAGCCCGCGGGCACCGGCAGCACGATCAGCTCCCGCTCGACCGCGTCCGGGTCCGCCGCCTGCATCGCGCGGATCGCCTTGAAGGCGGCGTCCGTGATCGCCGTCTCCGGCACCGGGTCGATCCAGGTGCCCTGACCGCCCGCCGCCCGGACCGCCGCGCCCAGCCGGTCGCGCTCGGCGGTCTTGGCGGCGAGCGCGTCGTTGGGGCCGTTGACCTTCTCCGCCGCGATCCGCGCCGCCGCGCCCGTCAGCAGCCCCAGGTTGTCCAGGAGCGCCGACGCCCGGCCCTGCACGTCCGCCAGCGCCGCCTCCGCCGTCGCCAGCGCCGCCACCGCCGCCGGGTCCGCCTCGACGGGCACGATCCTCCACCGCGCCGCCGCCGCTGCGTCCTGCATCACCGCCGTGACCCACGCCCAGACCGCGCCGTCGATCTTGTGCGTGACGATCGTCGCCGGAGCCGGACAGGACGCGCCGGTCGCCCGCCCGGCCTCACACTTGTATTCGAGCATCCGGCCCCCGGCGGACGTGACCGCCGCCATCGCCCGCCCGCACCCGGCGCAGCGCGCGAACCCGAACCGCAGCAGCCCGACCTCGGCGGGCCGGTCGTCCCGGCGCGATCCCCGGCGATGGCGCGCGATCGCCGCGCGAGCAGCCCGCGCCGTCGCCGGGTCGATCAGCGCCGGGTAGACCCCGTCCAGCGCGTAGCGGTCCTCAGCCGGGCGCGCGGCGTTGAAGGGAATGTCGGCGGCGTCCCGCTCCACGACCGTCCGCCAGCCGACGTAGACCCAGGAGGCGTACAGATCGTCGGCGAGCATCCGCCCCACCGTCGCCGGGCTCCAGCCGGTCCCGCCCGCGCCGTGCGTCGCCGCCGCCGGGCGCGCGATCCCGGCCGCGTCCAGCGCCCGGCCCTATCTGCAAGCGCGAGAGGCCCCGCGCCGCATCGGCCCAGATGCGCTGCACGACCGGCGCGGTCAGCGGGTCCGGCTCGGCCAGCGTCTTGACCTCCGGGTCGGTACAGCGGTAGCCGTACTTGGGGCGCGGGCCGGGCTTGGGACGGCCCGCCGTGCGGAACCGGGTTTCCAGCCCGCGCTTGGTCCGCTCGCGAATACTGAAAAGCTCAATCTGGGCGGCGAAGCCGAGGTTTGACCGGATCATGTCGCCAATCGGCCCGGCCGGCAAGTCCTGAGACGCGAAGACGACATCGCCGCCCGCCTTGCGGACCAGATACACAATCTGGCCAAGTTGATCCTGTCCCCCTCGTGACAGGCGGTCGATGCAGTGGACGATCAGCAGCTCGGCCCGCCCGTCCCTGATCGCGTCGACGGCGTCCCACAGCCCCGCCCGGTCCAGACGGTCCCCGGACAGGTCATCGCGGTAGACGCCGACGACCTCGACCCCTAGCGCCGCCGCCTTGGCCCGGCACTCCGCCTCCTGGCTGCCGTGGCTGAGCGCGCCGTTCTCGCGCTCCTTGCTGAGACGGGTCAGGATCACCGCCCGCGTCGCCGTGGACGCATCGAACTTCAGCCGCCGCGCCTTCGTCGCCCGCCCGCTCATGACGGGAACAGCGGATCGTCCGCCCTGATCGCGGCGTCGATGCGCCGGAGGAATCGCAGTAGCCTTCTCATCGTGGGACCCCCGTCCTGCACGCGCCGCCGCCGCCTGGCCCTCCATGAGCAGCGGCGGCGTCGCCGTCTCTACTTGCCCGCCGCGGTCGGCGTCGCGCCGCCGCTCAGGACGCGCCGGACTTCCGACGCCGGAATCCGCCAGCCGCCCTTCCGGCTCAACAGCGTGGCCCGTATGCGGCCACTCGCACACCATCGCCTTACGGT
>JBPCRG010000400.1:0-4836 GCA_050997095.1 Thermomicrobiales bacterium
TCACCAAGTCGCCAACGTGAACACCAGCTCATTCATGGCGAACGCCGCTACGTTGCAGGCGCGACCACCCACTCCGAAGGGCATTAAAGGTGGATCGGGTGGAGATCACTAGACTTGGTGCGAAACGGTCGGGATCGAACGCGTCAGGATCGCGCCCCCACCGGCGATGCCGCTGCAAGGCGTAGACCGGGATGAAACCTTTTCGCCCGGCCTGAACCGGCGACGCCGATCTCCGGCGTCGTCCATGACCGGATCTGTTTTCGGATGGCGCGCGCGTAGCCGTACAGCGGCAGGGGTAGGGCGCTTCCGTCTTGGATCGGCCTAGGCTCAATCCCGCTGGCGTCTTGGAAGCCCGGAACGACCCTTCCGAGACGGATGTCAGTTGTCGAAGACGACGTCAGCGGCGGCCCTGTAATCGCTTGCCGAATCGGGCGCTCCCCCACCACAGTCGGTGTCGCTGACGCTTGAACCCGATGTCGGCAGCTCGCTTCCCCATCGAAGTCGAGGTCGGCAGGTGACGGGACGCACCGCGAACACGACCGACATAGCCCTCGTCCCTGACGCCCTCTGGCGAGAAGCCGAGCGCCGGGCCGCGGTGATCCGACCGCTGGCCGCCTTGCCGGCGTGTCCACGGGGTCATGCATCGGCCGCCGCCCGGGAACTTGGGGTTTCGGAACGCCAGATCTACCGCCTGCTGCGGCGCTGCCGCGAAGGCGGGGGCGAACTCACCGCGCTGCTGCCCACGGGGTCGGACGGCGGCCGGGGCAAGCCGCGGCTGGAAGCGCGCCGCGACGACCTCGTGCGCGACGTCGTGGATGATCTCTACCTGACGCCGCAGCGGCTCTCGGCCGAGCGGATCGTCCAGGAGGTCCGTCGCCGCGCCGCGGACGGCAAGCTCCGCCCGCCCGCGGCCAGCACGGTGCGTCGGCGCATCGCCGCCCTCACCCTGGACGAGCGTCGCCGGCGGGGAGACGTGGAGCCGCCCGTGCCCGTCGAGGGCGCGACGCCGCCGGCCAGCTCGCCGCTGGACGTCGTGCAGATCGACCATACGCCCGTCGATCTCATACTGGTCGATCCGATCGAGCGCCGGCCGATCGGACGACCCTGGATCACGGTGGCCATCGACGTCTTCAGCCGCTGCATCGCGGGGTTCCACGTCACGCTGGAGCCGCCCTCGGCGACGAGCGTAGGCCTCTGCCTGGCCCACATCGCCGCCGACAAGGCGCCTTGGCTGGAGGCGATCGGCGTCGAGGCCGACTGGCCGGTGATCGGCCGACCCCGGCGGATAGGCGTCGACAACGCCCGTGAGTTCCATTCCGAGGCGCTGGAGCGGGGTTGCGCCCAGCACGACATCGCTATCGACTGGCGACCGCTCGGCCGTCCGCAGGCGGGGGGCATCGTCGAACGGGTTATCGGCACCTTGATGGAGCTGGTGCACGGCCTGCCCGGGACGACGTTCTCGAACGTCATGCAACGGGGACGCTACGACAGCGACAAGGCCGCCTGCCTGACCTTGGCCGAACTGGAGCGTTGGCTCACGGTCGCCATAGCCAAGTTCTACCACCTGCGACCCCACGCCGGCCTGGACGGGGAAGCGCCGCTGCATCGCTACGAGGCGGGCGTGCGCGCCCTGGCCGCCGCGGGCCGGGCGCCGCCCACGCCGCGCAACCCCCGCGCCTTCCTGATCGACTTCCTGCCCGTGGTCCGACGCACGCTCCGCCGCGACGGCGTGGTGATCGACCACATCCACTACTTCTCCGGCGCGCTGAAGCCCTGGATCGAGGCCGCGCGCACACCGCGGCGAGTGCTGGTCCGGCGCGATCCTCGCGACATCAGCCGCGTCTACATCCTCGACGCGGACGACGGCGGCTACCTGGAGGCCCCCTACCGCGAGCTCTCCCGGCCGCCGGTGTCGCTCTGGGAGCACCGGCTCGCGCGGGCCCGGCTGCGTGAGCGCCGTCGCGGCGAGCTGGACGAAGGCGCCCTGTTCGCCGCCATCGAAGAGATGCGGTCCATCGAGGCGGAGGCGCGTACGTCCACGCGGACCACGCGGCGTCAGCGCGCCCGACGTCTCGGCCTGCGCGTGATCGAGGAGCCCGCGCGCGTTGCGACGCCGGCACGGCCCGCCTGGTCCGGCGTCGTGGTCGAGGCGGGCGCTCCGCTCGAACCCTTCGACGTCGAGGAGTGGTGACCATGGCGGGCGAGCTTTCGCATCTGTCGCCGGCCACGCAGGCGATCGTCGACCTGCCCGCGCCTGAGCGCTTGGCGCATCTTCGCGGCCAGTGGTGGATCAGCCACCCTCGCGCGCAGGCGGCGCTCGACAAGCTGGAGGCCGTACTGACCCAGGGTCCTGGCCGCATCCGCCCGCCAAACCTCCTGATCGTGGGGCCGACCAACAACGGGAAAAGCATGGTCGCCGAGAAGTTCAGGCGGCTGCACCCGGCGACGCCGAGCGCCTGCGGCGGCCGGGAGCTCACCCCCGTCGTCGTCATGCAGATGCCGTCCGAGCCCAGCGTGCGCCGCTTCTACTCCGCCCTGCTGACGGCGCTGAACGCGCCGGTCTCCTTCAACGTCCCGGGCGCGCGATTGGAGAGCCACGCACTGGAGCTGCTGCGCGCCATCGAGGCGCGCGTCCTCATCATCGACGAGCTGCACAACATGCTGGCCGGAGCGCACGCGAAGCGGGCGGAGTTCCTGAACACGCTTCGCTTCCTCGGCAACGAGCTGCGCATCCCCATCGTCGGCCTCGGGACCAAGCACGCGCAGATCGCCGTGCGCAGCGACGACCAGCTGGAGAACCGCTTTGAGCCCGTGCCGCTGCCGGCGTGGGAGGACGACCTGGAGTTCGCGCGTCTCCTCAGCAGTTTCGAGAGCGCGCTGCCGCTCCGCGAGCCGTCGGGCCTGGGCGCCGGCCCCGAACTGCGGAGCCTGGTGCTCCGCCGCTCGACGGGGCTGATCGGCGAGGTCGCGGCCCTCCTGACGTCGGCAACGGCCCACGCTCTCGCACACGGGCGCGAGCGGATCGACCGTGCGGTGCTGGACCACTGCGACTACCGCGGCCCCGACGAGCGCCGGGCCATCTTCGAAGCGTCTTTCCCCCATGTTCGATGAGGCGGAGAGCTTCACTGGGGCGAGCGAACCGCGCTGGCCGCTTCATCCGCAGCCGATGCGCTTCGAACATCTCGACACCTACGTCCGGCGCCTCGCGGACGTCTATGGCATCGGGCTGGGGACCTTCTGCCGTTGTGGTCTCGGGATCACGCTGGAGGACTGGCTTCGCTGTCATGACGACCCACCCCTTCCGGTGCTGGAGCGTTTGTCCTCCGGTAGCGGTCTTCCGCTTCGCCGTTTGCGGAACATGACGCCCCGCCGCAGCCACGCGCGCATGATGATCGCGCTGCGCGATTTCGTTCGCGACCACCCTGAACACCTGCCCGTGGCGGCCAGCTCGGCTCGGCAACAAACCCCGGTTTGATGCGATCGGGACAACCGCGCACAGGGGAGACCGGAACAAGCCTGGATTCCCTAGAAACCCAACTATTTACCTGTGGCCTGTAAACCATACTCGATGTAGTTTCCTGGAAACGGAGCGCCAGGTCACATGCTGATCGGCTACATGCGGGTTTCGACCGGCGAGCAGAGCCTCGACCTGCAGCGCGACGCCCTTGCGCGCGCCGGCTGCGACAAAGTCTATGAGGATGTCTGCTCGGGACGCGAGACCGACCGGCCAGGCTTGGGCGGCGCGCTGGACGTTGTGCGCGACGGCGACGCCCTGGTCGTCTGGAAGCTCGACCGCGTCGGCCGCTCGCTGCCCCATGTCGTCGGCCTGGTCGGCGATCTCCAGAAGCGGGGCGTCGGGCTCAAGGTGCTGACCGGCGACGTCGACACGACGACCGCCACCGGCAGGCTCGTGTTCGGGATCTTCGCGACCTTGGCCGAGTTCGAGCGCGACCTGATCCACGAGCGCACGATGGCGGGGCTGGCGGCAGCCCGGGCTCGCGGACGCGCCGGAGGACGCCCGCGGGTCATGACCAAACCCAAGCTGAAAACGGCGATGGCGATGATGGCCGATCGGGACAACGCCGCCCGCGATGTCGCTACTCAGCTCGGGGTCTCGCTCTCCACTCTCTACGCCTATGTCGACGCCCGTGGCCTCCCGCGCCCGCGCGCGACCGAGCTACTCGCGAAACGCTCCGTCAAACCCGCGAAGGCGTCAGGCGGGCCGCTGACCTCGGCTGTGACGAGCCGCTGACATCGACTTCGAAAACTGACATCTCAAAAAAGCCTCTTGTTTCCCCTTCCCAAATCAGGGGAGGGTTGGACGACTTTCGAGAGGTCGAGCTTTGTTCGTCGGCTATGCGCGGGTTTCGACCCGCGACCAATCCCCCGCCCTACAGCTGCAAGCGCTGACCGAGGCCGGCTGCGATCGTGTGTTCACCGAAGCGGCGTCGGGCGCACAGCGTGACCGCCCCGAGCTGAAAGCCGCTCTCGACTTCCTTCGCCCCCGCGACACCCTCGTTGTCTGGAAGCTGGACCGGCTGGCGCGATCCGTGCGGCAACTGGTCGAGACGGCTGGCGACCTTCAAGGCCGGGAGATCGGCTTGAAGGTGCTGACCCAGCAGATCGACACCACCACGCCCGGCGGCCGGCTGGTCTTTCACATGTTCGCCGCCATCGCCGAGTTCGAGCGGGAGCTGACCCTTGAGCGCACCCACGCAGGTCTTGCGGTCGCCCGTGCGGCCGGCCGGCGCGGGGGGGGCAAAGCCCCCTTTGGGGTGGGCCAAGTGGAGCAGGGCAAAGGGAGGGTTGCCAAACCGAAAACCCCAGTTGAGGGGG
>JBPCRG010000462.1:0-3411 GCA_050997095.1 Thermomicrobiales bacterium
CGATTGAACGGCGTGACCGAGATCGCCTTGACGCTCCTTGATGTGCTCGACGTCTTCGACGGGATCGACGTCTGCACCTCCTACCGGATGAACGAAGTCAGCCCCGCCCACCTCCCCGCCCGGGACGATCTGCTCTCCAAGGTGGTCCCGGTGTTCGAATCGGTCCCCGGATGGAAGCGCGACACGACCCGGGCGCGCGCCGCCGAGGATTTGCCGGAAGGGGCTCTCGCCTATGTCTCGTTCCTCGAGCGCCGGCTCGGCGCGCCGATCACCATGGTCGGCGTCGGCCCGTCGCGGGAGCAGCTTGTTTCCTTGACGCCCTCCCCGAAGCCCACTCTCGCGAACGCTTCCCGCTGATCCGGAAAGGATCCCTCCGATGTCCGACGAGGAAAAGTCCGTGCTCGAAGCCAGCGACATCATGCGGATCATTCCACACCGCTACCCCTTCCTCCTCGTCGACCGCATCATCGAGCTCGAGCCGGGCAAGCGGGCGGTCGGCATCAAGAACGTCACGATCGGCGAACCGTTCTTCCAAGGCCATTTCCCCGACTATCCGGTGATGCCCGGGGTGCTCATCGTCGAGGCGATGGCGCAGGTCGGCGCGGTCGCCATGCTCCAAATGGAGGAATATCGCGGCCGGATCGCCTTCTTCGCCGGGATCGACAATGTCCGATTCAAGCGTCAGGTCAAGCCGGGCGACACCCTCCGGCTCGAGGTCGAGATCGGCCAGATCCGCCGCAACGTCGGCACCGGCAGCGGCACCGCGACCGTGAACGGCGAGCTCGCCTGCCGAGGCGAGTTCATGTTCGCAGTCCCCGCCGAATCGACGCCGAAGCCATCCGCCTCCTGATGCTCTGCGCGTCACCCCAATCCGTCATTCCGAGCGGAGCCCGCGGGCGGAGTCGGGGAATCCCTTCGACCGCAGGGAGAAAAGTCGTCGATCTTGGCGATGTGCCATGACGTTGCGCAAACCATTGGCGGGAGGACTCGGCAGCGAATGACGGCGTCCGATGTGATCGGGATCGATGCCAGCCGCCTCACGCGGACGCCCCGCACCGGCACCGAGACCTACACCTTCGAGCTCCTCTCCGCCCTCGGCCGCTTGGCTCCCCCCGTTGCGATCGAGCTCTACCTCAACGCATCGGCCCCGCCTGCGGATCTCCCGCTCGTCGGGCAAGCGGTCTGCATGCCCTTTCCCCGGTTCTGGACCCATTTCCGCCTCTCCGCAGCCATGGCGCGTCGCCGCCCCGGCGTTCTGTTCGTGCCCGCCCGTGTGATTCCGATCGTGCATCCACCGACCGTCGTCACGATCCACGACGTCGGATATCTGCACGTTCCCGACGCCCACCGCAGCCGCGACCGCCGCCGACTGGATTGGACCACCCGCTGGAGCGTCCGGGCCGCCGCCCGCGTGATCGCGATCTCCGAAACGACCAAGGCGGACCTGGTCGCCGCCTACACCGTGGATCCGTCCCGCGTGGTCGTCATTCCGCATGGGGTCGGCGCCGCATTCCATCCCGCGACCCCGGAGGAGATCGCCCGCGTCCGCGACCGCCACGGGCTCAACGCGCCCTACCTCCTCGGCGTCGGAACGATCCAGCCTCGGAAGAATCTCGGCCGGCAGGCGATCGCGATGAACCGCGTCAAGTCGGCCGGACTTCCGCACGAATTGGTCCTCGCCGGCAATCGGGGGTGGATGCCGGGAGAGGTGGAACGCGAAATCGCCGAGAGCGGCGCCGCCGAACGGGTCCGCATCCTCGGCTACGTCGACGACCGCGACCTGCCTGCGCTCTACTCCGGCGCGGAGCTCCTCAGCTTCCCCTCCCTCTACGAAGGGTTCGGTCTGCCGATGCTCGAGGCGATGGCCTGCGGGCTGCCCGTGGTCGCCTCCGCATCCTCCTCGCTGCCGGAGGTCGCCGGGGACGCCGCGATCCTCGTCGACCCGACAAGCGCCGACGCGATCGGCTCGGCATACCTCCGCATACTTCAGGATCCGGTCCTCGCCGCCGACCTGAGCCGGAGGGGCGCCGAACGTGCGAAGCTGTTCCCATGGGACCGGACTGCAGCGGAAACGCTCGCGGTCCTGCGCGAAGTCCGGGACGGCGCATGAGCCGACGGCGATCGCGCGCATCGCGCGCTCCGGCCACGCAGCCGCTATCATGCTCCTGAGCGACGGACGGTGACCGTACGCGATCGATGCCGAGGGAGACGATGACCCAGATCGAACCGGCCCGAACATGAACGCCTCCGGTCGGCTGACCGGCCTGTTGATGCTCGGGGCCGGCCTGATCAGCGGGGTCGGCTTCTGGGCATGGCTCCTCCAAGGGGTCAGCGAAAAACGCCTGGCCGGATCGGGCGCCATCTTCGGATTCGTGCTCTCTCTCCTGATCGTGCTCCCATTGGTCGCCGGCGGCATCTATTTCATGGTCAAGGGCCGGTCGGAGGCGAAGGACCTGGCCAAGGTCGAGGAGCAGCGGCGACTCCTCGACATGGTCTCGACCAGGGGCCAGGTTTCGATCGCCGATCTCGTGCTCGACCTGAAATCGAGCAAAGACCAAGTCCAGCGCGACCTGACCCAACTCGTGGGGCGCGGCCTCTTCAGCGGCTACGTCGACTGGAGCAAGGGCATGCTCTACTCCGTCGATGCCTCTAAGCTGGAGGGCCGGACGACCTGCCCCAACTGCGGCGGCGCAGTCGAACTCGCCGGCAAAGGGTTGATAAAGTGCCCGTTCTGCGGAGCCGAAATCTTTCTCGCGTAGCACCCGACGTCGACTGCCGATCCCGGACACCGGAGCTAGCCATGTCGCCATCCTGGCCCACCGCCCAGTCCCCGTCGAAGCGATTCTCCCTGCACGACATCCCCAACTATTCCGGCTACCGCGACAAGGAGAAGCGGCGCGACGCCGACAAACAGGTGAGGGAGCGGCTTGCCGCCTCGTTCTCCGCCCAGGCCGACCGCGTGGAGCTCGTCGCCCGCGCCATGGCCGACGCCCGCCGACTTCTGGAGATCGGCCCCGTCGATGAGGTCGCCAAGACGATCCGCCATCTGGTGGACAGGATCTCGACGGCGACCTACGGCTATGGCGGCATCTTCGGGGACCGTTCGATCGACGAGACGGCGCTGGATCAACTGCGGATCTTCGACGAATCGTTGATCGCCAGCGTCGCCCGGCTCGACGAGCCGATCGCCGCGATCGAGCGCGCCCACGCGGCCGGAGAATCGACGGGCGACCGGGCCCGGGCGGCGACCGTGGCCGTCCGGGCGATCCTCCGCCGCTTCGACGATCGCGCGTCCGTGTTGACGAGCGGCGCAGCCGCGTCGGAAACGGTCATGACGGACGCGCTGGCGGTGCTGGAGTCGCCCGAGGCTCGGGCCGAGGCGACCCAACCCCCCCCTGCCTTCGCCCTGAA
>JBPCRG010000563.1:0-3038 GCA_050997095.1 Thermomicrobiales bacterium
GTGGCGCCCGGACGGTGGGGAGGCGGCGGCGGTCTGCCGCTCCGGCGGAGCCGTCTGCCGCAAGAACGGCGAGTGCTGCGCGGCAAGTTGTCTGCCGCGCGACCGCACCGGCCGGCGGCGCTGCGCCTGCGCAAGCGGCACGACGCCGTGCGGGGCAGCGTGCTGCGCGGCGACCGAGGTCTGCGCGGGCGGTGCCTGCCGCCGCCCGACCCCCCACGTCGACGAGCACCGCGACCGCGACGAGCACGCCCACCGATACGCCCACGGCCACGCCGACCAACACGCCCACCGATACGCCCACGAGCACGGTTACGGCCACGCCCTCCTGCGGGACCTGTCCGCCGGCCCAGACCTGCGGCGGCGGGGGGACGCCGGGGCAATGCGGCTGCACGCCGAGCTGTCCCCCCGGGACCTGCGGCACCGACGGCTGCGGCGGCGTCTGCGCCTGTCCGTCGGGCCAGCCGTGCGTCAACGGCGGCTGCATCGTCAGCGGGGGCGGCGGCTGCTTCGCGGCGCAGTCGCGGGTGACGATGGCGGACGGCACGACGAAAGCGATCGAAGACGTGGCGGTCGGCGATCTGGTGCGCGGGCTCGGCGGCGCCGCGAACCGTGTGACGGCGATTGAGACGCCGCTGCTTGGTTCGCGCCCGCTCTATGACCTGAACGGCGGGCCGTTTTTCGTCACCGCCTCACACCCGTTCCACACTGCTGACGGACTCAAGTCAATCGATCCCGCGGCGACGGCGCGTGAACCCCGTCAGCTGCGGGTCGGGATGCTGACGACGGGCGATGAAATCCTCGGCGACTGGGAGGCGCGCGATGAGCGCGGGACGGGTTCCGGGCATCACCTGGTGACGGTGCGATCGATCGCCGCGACCACCGTCGCGCGGGAGACCGTGCTCTACAACCTCAGACTGTCCGGCGACGGATCGCATCAGGTCGGCGGCTTGTTTGAAGTGCTCAAGTAGGCCGGCACTCGCCTCATTGAACCGATCAACGCGTCAAACGAACGGCCGGAGGGCGACGTCGCCCTCCGGCCGCATGATGAAACGTTGAACGGGAACCCGGGACGCCGACGCGACGCTCAGCGGCTGATTGGACGGGTTTCCGGCGTCGGACTCCACATTCGAGGGGCCGTTTCGCTGGACTCCCGTTCGTTGTCTTCACACTGCCCACACGTCCGTGGGTTCCGGTTGGATCTGCCCATCACACCAATGGTCTATGCTGCCGGCTCAGCGACGAGGCGTGCGGCATCGGTGGTTGCGTCTCACAGCAGTGCCTCGAGGGCGACAGGTACGCGTGCGCGCCCGGGATCTGCTGTCTGGACGGGCAAGCCTGCTCCGGCGGCGTCTGCTACGGCACGTGCAACAGCGGCCAGTTGTGCGACCTCACGACTCGTCGCCCGGAACCTGCGACCCGTTAGTCCTAGGCTGAAACGCGACCGAGGCGCCGACAGGCCGCCGCAATCCGCACGGCGACGCGAGGTCCGCGTGCAGCGATCCGCCCACACGGCGCGGCAATGGACGATGGCGCGTGTCGGCGGCCCGGCCCCCAGGGTTTTGCGGCGGCTTCGGCCCCGCTCGTCCCAATGACGGCCGTTTCCGGGACGGAGGCCGGCTCGTCTTGCCGCTTGACAACGGAAACCGGGGCGCTGGCCCAAATCGAGCGCCCCGACCGCCCGTCCACACCATCGATGCGCTCGCCATTGCTGGCGTTCCGTCGGCGGATCGAGCCGCGTTCGCGGCCGGGGCCGGGCGTGAAGCGCGCGCAGGCGGATCCCCCGGCCGCGGGTTGCATCGCCCGCGCTTGTCCCTGCTGCGACCATTGACCGGGGTGGCTCCGAACGCCATCATACCGAACGACGGCTTCATGGCCGAGATTGCAGGAGCCCCATGTCGGCCACGGTGTTTCCCGTTCGGCCACCGGCGATAGGACCGGCGACGCCGCGCAGTCCGCTGATCGGCCGCGAGCGGGAACTCGCCGCGGTGTGCGCGCTCCTCGTGCGCGAGGACGTCCCCCTCGTCACGCTCACCGGTCCGGGCGGCGTCGGGAAGAGTCGCCTGGCAATCGCGGCAGCCGCCGGCCTCCACGGCACGTTCCCCGACGGCGTCGTCTTCGTTGGCCTCGCGCCCGTCACCGATCCCGATCTCGTGTTGCCGACGATCGCGCAAGCCCTCGGGGTCCGTCAGGGCGGCGAGCTCCCGATGCCCGACCAGATCGCCGCGTTCTTATGCGACCGCTCCGTGCTCCTCGTCATCGACAACTTCGAGCAGGTCATCGGGGCCGCGCCGGCGGTCGGGGACCTCCTCGCGACCTGCCCCCGCGCGACGGTCCTGATCACCAGCCGGGCGGTTCGGCACGTTGCCGGAGAGCACGTGTTCCCGGTCCCTCCCCTTGCCCTCCCCGACGCTGCCGGGTCACCAAGCGCCAGGCGGGTCACCGAGTCGGGGGCCATCCAGCTCTTCATCGCCCGCGCCACCGCCGCTCGGCCGGACTTCGCGATCACGGAAGCCAACCTCGCTCCGACGGTCGAGATCTGCCGCCGGTTGGACGGTCTTCCGCTGGCCATCGAGCTGGCGGCGGCGCGGGTTGGCCACCTCCCACCGGCGGCGCTTCTGGGACGGCTCGAGGGGCGGCTGCGGATGCTCACCGGGGGGGCACGGGACGGACCGGTTCGGCAACAGACCATGCGGGCCGCGATCGCCTGGTCCTATGATCTGCTGACCGCAGAGGAACAGGCGTTGTTCCGATGGCTCGCAGTTTTCGCAGGTGGGTTCACGCTCGATGCAGCCGACGCGGTCGGAGACGCCGCGGGCATCGACGTGCTCTCCGGGATCGCCTCGCTGGTAGATCAGAGCCTCATTCGGCCGACCGATCAGCCGGACGGCATGGCTCGGTTCGAGATGTTGGAGACGATCCGCGAGTTCGCAGTCGAACAGCTGTCGCAGAGCGATGAAGTCGAAGCCGCGCGCGACGCGCACGGCTCGTATTTCCTCTCGCTGGCTGAGGACGCCCGCGATCGCTTCGAAGGACCAGAC
>JBPCRG010000580.1:0-3168 GCA_050997095.1 Thermomicrobiales bacterium
CGCCGGTGCAGCTGACGGTCGAGCCGTCGCGCTTCAACCTCATGGTCCAGAGCGGCCGCGACAGTGCCAGCATCAACGGGATCGATCCCGACGACTTTCCGGTGATCCCGCGCCTCGACGGTGATGCGTTCGTGGCCGAGGTGGACCCGCAGGTCTTCCGCGAGATGATCGCGCAGGTCGAGTTCGCCGCCGCGACCGACGACTCCCGCCCGGTGCTGGCGGGCGTGCTGACGCGGTTCGAGGGGACGACGATCACGCTGGCGGCGGCTGACGGCTTCCGGCTCGCGGTGCGCTCGGGCGAGCTGGCATCGCCGGTGGCGGAGAAGCTCGACATCATCGTCCCCGCGCGCGCGTACCGCGAGCTGGCCCGGATCATCGGTGACTCGTCGCAGCCGCTGCGGTTGGCGATCACGCCGAATCAGGGGCAGCTGCTGGTCAAGGTCGGCGAGACTGAGTTCCTGTCGAGGTTGATCGAAGGGTCGTTCCCGGATTTTCGCCAAATCATCCCAAGGGAATTCGGCACCCGGGTGGAGATCGGCCGCGATGCGCTGGCGGCGGCGGTCCGCCGGGCGAGCTATTTCGCGCGCGACAACAACGACGTGATCCGCGTGGCCGTCAAGCCCTCCGAGGACGATCTGAACCCGGGGACCGTCGAGGTCTCTGCGACCGCGGCGGAACGGGGCAACAGCCAGAGCTACGTCGATTCCTCGGTGGTCGGCCCCGAGTTGCAGATCGCGTTCAACGCGCGGTATCTGGCCGACGTGCTCGGCGTGCTGAAACCCGGGCAGGTCGTGCTCGGGATGAACGGCGGCAATCAGGCGGGCGTCGTGCGCGGGGCTGGGGCGGAAGAGTACACCCACGTGATCATGCCGATGGTGATCGGCGCGAACTGACGGGTCGACCGCGGCCGCGGCGGCGATCGGGACGGCGAATGCATCTCCGACAACTGGATCTGGAGGAGTTCCGCCTCTACCGCCGACTCTCGCTGGCGTTCGATCCGGCCGGTCTCGGCATCTCCGGCGACAACGCGAGCGGGAAGTCGACGCTGGTGGAGGCGATCGCGCTCTTGGCCACGATGCGGTCGCCGCGTTCCGGGTCGGATCGGGAGCTGATCAATTGGCGCAGCGGCGAGGAATTCGGGTTCCCCCCCTATGCACGCGTGATCGGCGCGGTCGACCGGCGCGATGGAGCGGCGACGGTCGAGATCGGGATGCAGCTCGAAGCGGTGGATGGGCGCGTCTCGAAAAAGGCGATCAAGGTCAACGGCAGCCCGACGCGCGCGATCGACGCGGTGGGAACGGTCAAAGTCGTCCTGTTCGCGCCCGAGGACGTCGCCCTGGCGTCGGGCGCTCCGGTCCACCGGCGCCGTTATCTCGATCTGATGATCTCGCAGATCGACCGGACCTACGTTCGCGCGCTGTCGCGGTACAACCGCGTGCTCGAGCAGCGCAACAGTCTGCTCCGACAGCTTGGCAAAGAGGCCGGAACCCCGAACGGCGCGGCCGCGGCCCAGCTTGGATTCTGGGATGCTGAACTCGTCGCGCACGGGTCGAGGATCGTGGCGCGTCGGCTGTGGGCGACGAAGGAACTCGACCGCCGGGGTCTGGACCGATTCGAGCCGTTCGGCAAGGGCCAACGCCTAGCGCTCGTCTACCGTCCGAGTCTCGGCGACGACGTGCTGCGGGGGACGGGTGGGACAATCGATCAGTCGACAGTCGAGATGAAGGTGGCGACCCTGTTCACCGCGCAGATCGAGGAGCGGCGGCGCGAGGAGCTGCGGCGGGGCGTCAGCATCGTGGGCCCGCATCGGGACGACTTCACCCTGCTGCTCGAGGGTGTCGAGGTGGGGGTGTACGGCTCGCGCGGTCAGCAGCGTCTGGCCGTGGTCGCGATCAAGCTCGCGGAGGCGGACGTGATGGCGGAGGCCGCGGAGGATGCGCCGCTCGTCCTGCTGGACGATGTCCTCTCGGAGCTCGACGCCGAAAACCGCAAACTGCTGTTGGCCGGGCTGGCGGCGTCCGGCAATCAGGTGATCGTGACTGCGGCGGATCCCCATCTGCTGCAGGACACCGCTCTTGAGGCGCTTCCCCGGGCGACGGTGACGGCGGGGGTCGTGGCTGCAGGACGCAACGTCAACGCCTGAATGGCGCAGCGAACCTCGTCGCGCCTAGGAGAATGGGAGCGAACATGACGACGGATTTCACCGACACGCCGGGCGCGCCGACCGTGACCGCGTTCATCGAGATCCCGCAGGGAAGCCGCAACAAATATGAGTACGACGAGGCCGCGGGCGCTTTTCGCCTGGACCGCGTCCTCTACTCGTCCGTGCACTATCCCACGGACTACGGCTACATCCCGGGCACGCTGGCCGAGGACGGCGATCATCTCGACATCCTGGTCGTCGTCTTCGAGCCGACCTTTCCGGGCTGCCTGGTCGAGGCGCGGCCCCTCGGCGGACTCGACATGGCGGACGAGAAGGGTTCGGATTTCAAGGTTCTGGCTGTGCCGGTCGGCGATCCCCGCTTTGCGCACGTGCGGTCGCTGACCGAGCTCGGCGACCATTGGCTGCGGGAGATCGAGACGTTCTTCGCGACCTACAAGCTGCTCGAACCGAAGCAGACGGAGGTTCTCGGTTGGCATGATGAGGACGAGGCCCGGCAGGTGATCGAGCGCTGCCGCCGTCGCTATGAGGAGCAGCGGCCGGTTTGAATGGGTCGCGAACCGGGGGGTCGGGGCGGACATGAAGATTCGCCCCTGGCGCTGCCCGAGGTGCCCATACCCGAGCGCGAACTTCTTCCTCAATCTCGGCGGGAGAAGAGTCGGAGCCTGACTCGAGGATACAGGCTGACGCTTCGGATGACGCAGTCGGCAACGATGAGCCGAGTTGTCCAACCACCAACGATTCTCATCGGCGCGACCGGCGACGGTGCTCGCGTCGCTCGAAGAGATTCCTCGACTCCGCCTGCGGGCTCCGCCCGGAATGACGCGGTGGGGGGCCGCGATCGGAAACGATGCCGATTAATCTTGGAAAGAGCAAGGGCCCTTAGAGCGCCTATCAAAACCGTCACCGGAGGTGGTTCCAGCAGATGAGGGCGCAGCCCAAGGAGAGGAACGCCCTGTGGCTGTCGGCTCGGCGCTCGTAGCGGATCGTGAGCCGGCGCATCCGGC
>JBPCRG010000622.1:0-5493 GCA_050997095.1 Thermomicrobiales bacterium
CCCCCCCGCGGTCCTGTCCGCGCTCCACGACCCGCGGTATTCCGAGAATGCGTTGGGGGTCGCGGGCATCCCGTTGGTCCGATCCCCGCTCGCGGGCTGTGAGGTCAGACTCGGGCTGCCGGGCCCGACACGGCGAGACCCATCCGATCCCGCACCAACGTGACTTTGGCATGGGCCAGCGTCCGCGCCTGCTCGCCGCCGGCGCGGAGGATCGTGAGCGCGTGGTCCGGGTTGGCCGCGAACTCCGCGAGGCGCGCCTGGATCGGGGTCAGGGCCGCGACCACCGTCTCCGCGAGGTCGGATTTGAACGCGCCGTAGCCTTGCCCGGCGAACCGGTCCTCGAGCTCGGCGATCGTGTTGCCGCTGAAGAGGGAGTGGATGGTCAGCAGATTGGTCAGGGCCGGTTTGTCGTCGCCCGAGCGCACGTCGCCGCCGGAGTCGGTGACGGATCGCTTGATCTTTTTGACGATGGTGGCGGGATCGTCGGTCAAGGCGATGTAGCTCCCCGGAGAGGCGGAGCTCTTGCTCATCTTCTTCGAAGGATCGTCGAGCGACATTACCCGCGCGCCCTCGGGTTTGATGTCGTGACGGGGGATCGTGAAGGTCGGGCCGTAGCGGGCGTTGAAGCGCTCGGCGACGTTCCGGGTCAGTTCGATGTGCTGCTTCTGATCCTCGCCGACGGGGACGAGGTCGGTGTCGTAGAGCAGGATGTCGGCGGCCTGGAGCACGGGGTAGTCGAAGAGCGCGGCGGAGACCGCCTCATCCTGGCCGCCCGATTTGTCCTTGAACTGGGTCATCCGGCGCAGCTCGCCGAATTGCGTCACGGAGTTGAGCAGCCAGCAGAGTTCGGCATGCTCCGGAACGTCGCCCTGCACGAAGAGGATCGAGGCGGCCGGGTCGATGCCCGCCGCCAGCAGCGTGTTCGCCATCGTGACCGTGTTGGCGAGAAGGTCGTCGCGGGTCGTGGCGAGCGAGATCGCGTGGAGATTGACGATGCAGAAGACATTGTCGTAGAGGGCCTGCTGCGTGACCCAGTTGCAGATCGCCCCGAGGTAGTTGCCGATGTGGCTGATGCCCGAGGGTTGGATGCCGGAAAAGACCCGCTTGCGACGTTCGGCCACGGTCGAAGGTTCTCCTCGTCTACATCGTCGATTGCCTGTTTGCGGCGGTCAGCCCAAAGACGGACCTGCCGGAAGGACCACGGGCTCGAGATTATAGACGGTCACGATCGCCGGGCGAGTCGCCATGGGGGATTGGGCGGGGCGGGGCGGGGCGGGGTCCGGAAGCGACGCTAGGCGCAGTCGCCATCCGCGGGCAGCCAGCGGTCGCCGAAGGCGCGCATCTGCTCGATCACGGGGAGAAGCGCGAACCCCTTGCCGGTCAGCGCGTACTCGACCCGCGGCGGCACCTCCGCGAAGCAGCGGCGGACGACGACCTGCGCCTCCTCGAGCCGCTTCAAACGTTCGGAGAGCGTCTTCGGGCTGATGCCCGTCAGCGACCGCTCGAGCTCGCTGAACCGCCGCTGCCCGTCGGCGAGGTCGCGCACGATCAGCGGGGTCCATTTGTTGCCGATCAGCTGCGCCGTGCGGGCGACGGGGCAGCCCAGACTCCCCGGCGACTGATGGTCCGGCGCTGCATCCGGTCGGGGCTTGAGATCGAGGGTGGCGCTCACGGACGGCCTATTCCGAGAATGGAATTGACGCTTTAGCACTATCAATAGGATAGCATGGGGTGCAAATGGATCGCAGCCAGAGAGCGTCGATCGGACAGGAATCGAGTGTCGCCGAGCCGCCGCCCGTCGGGTCGCCTATACTCGCAGCCGCTCCGCGGGTGCCGGCGATGTGCAGTGGCCGGGCCGAACGGGTGCGGAGTCGCAAGGGGTGATGGTCGGTGGCTGAGGCGGCGGAGCTCGCGCAAGGTTGGTTCGAGGTCCGCGAGCTCGAACCGGGAGTCTTCGCGATCTCCGAACCGCTCCATGCCGAACATGTGCGGTCGCATTTGGTCATCGGCTCCGACCGTGCGGCGTTGATCGACACGGGCATGGGCGTCGGCGACATCCAGGCGGTCGTCGAGCGGCTGACGCCGCTGCCGGTGACCGTGCTCAACAGCCACGCGCATTGGGACCACATCGGCGGCAATTGGCAGTTCGAAGCTATCGCCATCCATGCCGCCGAAGCGGACGACTTGGCCGCGGGAGTTCCGAACGCTGAGTTCCGGACGTATTTTGGGGCCGAGTCGCTGACGGGGCCATTGCCTCCGTCGTTCGACGTGGCGAGCGCGGCCATCCGCCCCTCCCGCGCGTCCCGATTGCTGACGGACGGCGAGACCGTCGATCTGGGCGGCCGCGGACTCGAGGTGCTGCACGCGCCGGGCCACTCGCCGGGCGGCGTCGTCTTTCTGGAACGGGCGAACGGCACGCTCTTCAGCACCGACGTCGCCTACGCCGGTCCGCTCTACTGCTTCTCCCCAAGGACGAGCCTGACGGCGTACTGCGCCTCCCTGACGCGGCTGACGGACCTGGGAGACGCGGTCCGGAAGGTCTACCCCTCGCACAATTCGGCGACGATGCCGGTCGCCCTGCTTCCCGCGATGCGCGATGCGCTGGACGCGATCGCCGCGGGGCGGCGGCCGGACGCGGTGGAGGGAGCAGTCGCAAGGCACGAGTTCGACGGGTTCGCCGCGCTGGTCTCGCTCAATGCCGATGGAACGGTGCGCCAGTGACCGGGCGGATCATCGCATACATCGTGGGCAGCATCGTCGCGGTGCTCGCGCTCGGCACGATCTTCCAAGACCGGTTCGTCACCTACACGAGCGAAAGCGCGGTCCTGATCTTCGGGATCATCCTCGGCGCGTTGTCCGCGTTTCTGAAGCCCGCGCTGCAATTGATGACGCTGCCGATCACCTGCCTGACCTTCGGCGCGTTCGCGCTGGTCGTGAACGCCGCCCTGTTCGGGCTGGCGGCGTGGCTGACGCCCGGCCTTCAGGTGACGCTCTGGGGGGCGGTGATAGGCGCGGTTCTGGCGAGCGTCACCAACGGGATCGTCTTTTCCATCGTCGACGAGCGGACATAAAGGAGCATCCGGTCCATGACAGCAGCACGCACGCCTGAGGGCATCTTCGCTCCGGTCGCGACCATCTTCGGAGCGGACGGCGAACTCGATCTGCCCGCGTTCTCGCAGAACCTGAACCGGTACGCGACGTCGGCCCTGGACGGGGTCGTGATCCTCGGCTCGAACGGCGAGTACGCCTTGCTGGAGACCGAGGAGAAGGTGCGCCTGATCGAGGCCGGAGTCGGCGCGGGCGCCGGGCGCAAAGTCGTGATGGCCGGAACCGGCGCCGAGTCGACGCGGGGGACGATCGAGTTGACGAAGCGGGCGGCCGCGCTCGGGATCGATTTCGCGCTGATCGTGACCCCGTACTATTACAAGCCCCGGTACGACAACCAAGCCTATCTCGACCATTTCCGCGCGGTCGCCGACGCCTCGCCGGTTCCGGTGCTGATCTACGTGATGGCCGCGTACACGGGCGTGGATCTTTCGAGCACGCTGGTTTCGGAGCTTTCGGGCCACCCGAACATCGCGGGAATCAAGGACTCGGGAGGGAACGCGGCGAAGGTCGGGGAGATGATCGCGGGCGCCGCGCCGGGATTCGCGATGCTGGCCGGATCGGCGAACTTCCTGTATCCCGCGCTCTGTCTGGGCGCGACCGGCGGCATCCTCGCCCTCGGCAATGTGGCGCCGAATCAGTGCAAGGACATCGAGCGGCTGTTCCAGGCGGGCGACCACGACGGCGCGCGGACGCTCCAACTGCGTCTCCTGGCCGCGAACGCCGCGGTCACGTCGAAGCACGGCATCCCCGGGTTGAAGGTGGCGATGGAGGCGGTCGGGCTCGTCGGCGGGGCGCCGAGGCTGCCGCTCCGCCCCTTGGGCGAGCGCGACGCCGCCGACGTCCGGGAGACGTTGGCGAAGGCGGGCATCGGCCATTTTGACTGACCCGCCGCCGGTGACCGAGCAGCGATCCTTCGCGCCGCCGTTGGTGATCGGCGTCGTCGCCGACACCCACGTCTATCCCAACGGCCATCGAAAGCTGCCGCAGGAGGTGCCGTCGCTCTTTCGCCGGTTCGGCGTGGGGTTGATCCTGCACGCCGGCGACGCGAACACGCTGTCGGTGGTCCGAGACCTCGGCGCGGTCGCGCCGGTGATCGCCGTCACGGGCAACAACGACGACGCGGAGATGTTCCATGCCGTGCCGGAGGAGGCCTGGTTCGACGTGGGCCGATTCCGGTTCGGCCTCGTCCATGGGCATGGCGGAAGTTCGGCCCGCGCCGACGCGAAGCGGCGGTTCGCGGGGAAGGTCGATTTCGGCGTCTATGGCCACAGTCACGTGCCGAAGGTCGAGAAGGTGGGGGAGACCGTGCTCTTCAACCCGGGTTCGCCGACCGAGCGCCGCTGGAATCCGCACTTCGGGATCGGGGTGATCACCGTCACCGCGACATCGCTGCGGCCGGAGCTGATCCTGTTCGACGATCCGCGCGCGCTGGACGGGATCGCGCCCCAGTGACCGCCCGACGAACTGCCGGACCCTAGCTGACGAGCGAGCCCATGCCGACCGGCATCATCGTGGGGATCGAGGTCGTCTCGACCCCGGCCGCCGTCAGCAGCGTCCCGGCGATGCCGTCGGGCGTGACCGCCGAGAGCGCGACCGCCTGATCGAGCGCGGCGACCACGACCCGCTGGACCAGCGGCAGATCCTCCCATCGGAGCACGTTGGGCTCGACCATCAGCACGACCGTCCCGTTGTAGTGCGCGGCGAAATGTTCGCTCAGATGCTCGAGGTCGCGGTGCGAGGTGATCACGTGGACCGTCCGCTCCTCCCGCGACTTGACCTTCTCGAAGGCATATGTTGCGAGGATCTTGATCACCGCCGCGATCGGCACGGCGAGGATCAGCCCGAGCACTCCCCCGAGCGACGTGCCCACGACGATCACGAAGATCACCAGCAGAGGGTGCAGGTGGACGATCCTGCCGATCACCAGGGGAATCACCAACGCGTCCTCGAGTTGGCGGAGCAGGAAATAGGTGAGCCCGATGACCAGGGCAAGCGTGAGGTGGCTCCAGCCGAACGGCGTCGAATCCTGGAAGACCGCCACCGTGACCGCGCCCGCTCCGGCGATCCACGGGCCGACGAGCGGGATCAGCTCGAAGAATCCGGTCAAGATCGCGACGATCAGCGCGTATTGGACCCCGAGGATCGTCAGCGCCGAGAACGACGCCACCGCCATGATCACAACCAGCAGCGCCTGACCCCGGATGTACGCGCCCAGCGTGGAGTTGATCTCGAGGATCAGCCGGTCGAACTCGCCGTGGAACCGCCTGCTGAGCAGCGAGCGGAAGGCCATGACGAAGCGGTCGCCCTGGACGATGAAATAGAACGAGGCGACGAGATAGATAATCAGCTCGATGGTGAACGTGAGGGTGCTGAAGAGCACGGGGA
>JBPCRG010000624.1:0-10894 GCA_050997095.1 Thermomicrobiales bacterium
CTCGCCCCTTCACCGCCCCCGCGGTGATCCCGGCCACGATGTACCGCTGCATCACGATGTAGAAGAAGACGGGCGGGATCGCGAAGATCAACCCGGCCGCCAGCAGCTGCTCGATCGGGGTGTCGAGCATCGTCTTCATCGAGGCGAGCCCCACCGAGGCGACGTAAAGCGTCTTGTCCGGAGTCATCAACTGGGCGAAGAGATATTCGTTCCAGGAGTAGAAGAAGGCGACCACGCCCACCGCGACCAGCCCCGGCAGGGTCAGCGGCAGCATGATCTCGTAGAGGATGCGCATCGGACCGGCGCCGTCGACCAGGGCGGCCTCGCGGATCTCGCGCGGCACGGTGTCGAAGAGGTTCTTGAGCACCCAGACGCCGATCGGCAGGATGAAGGCCGCGTCGAGCAGCCCGAGGCCCGCGATCTGGTTGCGCAGGTCGATGTGGATGATCGGGACCCGGGTGTAGATCTTGAAGATCGGGACCACGATCAGCGCCTCGGGCAGCATCTGCGTGATCAGGAGAAAGGCCGCGAAGAGGCCCTTGCCGCGCCAGCGCATCGACGAGAGCGTGTACGCCCCCAGGACGGCCATGACGATGCAGATCACCGTCGCGATCAGCGCCAGCTCCGTCGAGCGGAGCAGCCAACTCCCGATCGGCTGGGCGGCGAAGAGATCGCGGAAGGACGTCAGCGTCACGTGGCGGGAGATCAGGGGCGGCGGGAAATGGGTCGTCTCGCCGGTCGGGCGGACGGTCGTGGCGATCATCCAGTAGATCGGGAAGATCGTGACGACGACGACCGCGATCACGAGCGCGTAGCCCCCGATCGCGCCCAGCCGCCTCCGCGCGCGGACAGCCTGTCTGGACGGCGCGCGCGCGAGCGCGTCGGGAGCGGTCGACCCCATCATGCGTACTCGATCTCCTGCCGCCGCTGGATCGCCAGAAAGACGATCGCGACGGTCAGCGCCAGGAGGAAGCCCGCCACGCCCAGCGTGCTGGCGTAGGGGAAGTCGTGGAACTTGAAGGCGGTCTGGTAGATCCGGATCACGATCGTGTCGGTCGCGTTCGACGGCCCGCCTCCCGTCAGCAGCCAGATGATCGTGAACTGCTTGAACGAGAAGATCGCCGCGAGCACCGTCAGGAGCAGCAGCGTCGGCGTGATGCACGGCAGCGTGACCGCGAAGAACGCCTGCACCTTGGTCGCGCCATCCACCTTGGCCGCGTCGGTCAGCTCGCCGGGGACCGTCTGGAGCGCGGCGAGGATCACCAGGCTGTAGAAGGGGAACCCCTTCCAGGCGGTGATCAGCACCACGCAGACCATCGCGAGATTGGGATCGAGCAGCCACTTCGAGTTCTGGTCGACCCAGGGCAGCCAGCGCGCGAAGACGTCCATCACCCCGAAGTTGGGGTTGAGCATCCAGATGAAGACGAGCACCGTCGGCACGTCGGGGAACGCCCACGGCAGCGTCAGCAGCGCCCGCGACAGCGTCCGCCCCTTGAAGCGGCGGTTGAGCAGGAGTGCGGTGCCGAGTCCGAAGCCGAGCGCGACGACGACGACGGCGACCATGTAGACGATGGTGTGCCGCATCACGTCCCAGAAGACTTCGTCCGCCAGCATCCGCCGGTAGTTGTCGAAACCGATCCACTCCGGCGGCTGGCCGATGTGCGTCTGGCGTTGGAAGCTGGCCTTGAGCCCCTGGTAGATGGGGTACAGGATGAACGCGAATTCGTAGAGGAAGAGCGGCAGCGCGAGCAGATAGGGCAGCAGGGAGGGGCGTCGCCGGCGGGGGCGCCTCGTCGTGATCGCCGCGAGTGATTCAGCGCGAGCCGTCAATGCGGAGCCCTCGTCTCGATCCCGTCACGCGTCGATGCGTTCGGGCACAGAACAGGAACCCGCAGCGGTCCTGAAATCCGGTCGTGTCGCAGGTGAAGAACACCGAGTCGGGTCTTCTCCACCCCACGACTGCCCGCCGCCGTGCGTCCGTCGCGTGGGAGGCCAGAGGGCTCTCCCACGCGCCGCACCGACGGCAAGCGGCTATTTCTCGAGCCGGGTGGCAAGATCCTCGGCTTCCTTCTGCGCCGCCGCCATCGCGACGTCGACCGTGGCGGTGTCGCTCAGCACATCCTGGACGTGCGGCAGGACGATCTGGCCGAACTCCGAGTTGTTGAAGATGAACTCGCCGACCATCTCCGGCGGCGTCTTGTAGGTGATGTCCTTGTAGCCGTCGAGCCACGGCAGGTCCTTCAGGTAGGCGTCGAGCCCCCCGACGTCGTAGGAGGGGATCACGTCGAGCTGGCCCATCAGCAGGAGGCGATAGTTCTCGGGCTTGTAGAGCCAGGTCACGAATTCGACGCCGGCCTGGGCGTTCTTGCTCGTGTTGTTGACCGTGATCGGATGGATCCGGGCGATCGACTGCTTGGACTCCCACGGCAGCGGCATGCTGCGGATGTTCGGGTAGACCTCCGGGGCGGTCGTCTTGAAGATGTTGACCGCCGCCGAGACGATCAGCTCCTGCCCGAGCTGGTTCTGCGCCCACTGCCGCGTCGCGGTCGCGTCGTCGCTGCCCTGCGGGAAGGACGCATCGTAGAACTTCTTGAAGAGCGAGACGGCCTTCATGATCGGCTCGGTCGTCAGGTTCGGCGTCTTGCCCGTGGCCCATGTCCCGCCGTAGGCGCACGCCCACTCCTGGAGGGTGAACCAGAAGCTGTCCGATTCCGCCATCAGGTGCGGCGCCCACATGCCGAAGGCGTTCGGCCGCTTCGTCAACTGCGTGCTCGTCGCCAGCCACTCGTCGGTGGTCGTCGGCAGCTTGGTCACGCCGGCGTCGTCGAAGATCTTCTTGTTGTAGAGAAGTCCGAAGACGACGGTGACGACGTCGAGACCGTGCGGCTCGCCGTCGACCGTGATGTAGTCGTGGGCCTTGCTCAGCGTCGTGATCTTGTTGGCCTTGAGCACGCTGCCGAGCGGCGTCGTCACTCCGGCCTTGATCAGGCGGAGCACGAGGTCCGGGGTGGTCTGGACCAGGTCGTAGCCGAGCTTTCCGGCCTGGAGCTGGATGATGATGTCGTCGGTGTACTGGTTGAAGGGCGCTCCCGCTTCCTGAATCCGGATGTCGGCCTGCTCGGCGTGGAACTTCGTGATCAGGTCGCGCCACGCCTTCGCCCGGCCCGGCTCGTTCCAGAACCAGGTGCTGTACGTGATCGAGACCGGGCCCGCCTGCAGCACGTTCGGCGCCGCGAAGACGCGGCTCGCCTTCGGATGGGCGCCCACGGCGAAGGCCGCCGCGCCCGCCACGCCCTTGATGATCGTCCGCCGGTTGACCGACGTCTTCACGATGTCGGTCAGCGTGTTCTTGCTCTGTTCTTCGGACACGTCCAATCCTCCTTGAGATGCCTCGTCGTCGACGCCGGCGCGGTGCCGGCCGGTTCGTGTTCGCGTTCGGTCGCAGGCACGGGACTCATCTCCAGACCCGCCTCCTCCTCTCACTCCGCGGGCTGCATCGCCCGGCCGCTCCCCGTCGTGGCTGTCTGCCGAAGGCCGTCGGCTCACGGCTCCGGGTTCACGGTCCGCCGCTCATGGCTGCCACGCGTGGCTGCCGCCGGCGTTCAGGGCGAGATTCCCGCCGTCCACCGCCAGCAGCGTGCCGGTGACCATCGCCGCCGCGTCGGACGCCAGGAAGACGGCCGGCCCGGCGATGTCCTCCGCCGACGCCAGCCGGTTCATCGGGATCCCGACGAGGAACCGCTCCATCAGCGCCGGGTCGAACGATGGGGAGTCGAGCCATTTCTGGAAACCCTCGGTCAGCACCTGGCAGGGGAGGATGGCGTTGACGCGGATCCCGTGCCGGGCCCATTCGACCGCGAGCTCTTTGGTCATCATGTTCACCGCGCCCTTGTTGGCGCTGTGGGCGAGGTTGCCGCGGCCGAGCGCCGAGGCCCCCGCGATCGAGCTGATGTTGATGATGCTGCCGCCGCGCCTCGCCGCGATCATCCGGCGGCCCGCCTCCTGCGCGCAGAGCAGCGACGCGGTCACGCCGATCTCGAAGACGCGCCGCCAGCCGTCGAGCGGCAGATCCTCGGGCAGGAAGCGGGCGCCCGTGCCGACGTTGTTGACCAGGATGTCGATCCGCCCGAACCCGACGTCGACGCGCGCGACCATGCCGTGGACCGCGTCGGGCGAGCCGACGTCGACCTGCAGGGCGGCGATGCGGCGGCCGGTGGCGGCGATCTCCGCGGCGGCGGTGGCCAGGGCCGCCCCGTCGATGTCGCAGATCGCGAGGTCGGCGCCGTGCGCGGCCAGAGCCAGCGCGATCGCTTTGCCGATGCCGGCGCCCGCGCCCGTGACGAGGGCGACGCGGCCGGAGAGGTCGAAGCGGTCGCCGCTCACCGTGCGCCCCTTCCCGCGATCGTCCGCGGCTCCGCGATCGGGTCCTCCGCCAGCAGCCCGTAGCCGTACATCGTCCGCTCGTAGGAGCCGCGCAGGTGCTCCTCCGTCAGCTCCACCGTCCGCGCCGTGTCGCGCTCGCGCAGGGCGTCGACGATCACCTGGTGGGAGGAGACCGAGACCGAGTGCATCCGGAAGTCGGGATGGGCGGCGTTGCGGCTCAGGAGCACGATGTGGATCTGCGGCCGGAGATTGGTCCAGCACTCGTAGAGCCTGCGGTGCCGCGCGGCCTGGTAGACGATGTCGTGGAACCGGAGGTCGAGCTCCGCCGCCCCCTGCTCGCTGATCTCGCGCTCGATCCCCTCCGCCATCGCGTCGACCACCGCCTGCAGCCGGACCAATTCGTCCCCGGTCGCGAGCTCGGCGGCCCGCCGGACCGCCAGCCGCTCGATCGCGACGCGCAGGGTGTAGACCTCCTCCAGGTCCTCCGTCGACAGCCGGGCCACGAACGCGCCGCGGTTGCGCTGGATCACGATCAGGCCCTCGCGCTCCAGCTTCGCCAGCGCCTCGCGCACGGGGCCCCGGCTGACGCCCATCGCCGGCGCCAGCGCCTCCTCGCGCAGCCGCTCGCCCGGCCCGAAATGGCCGGTCAGGATGGCCGCACGGACCCGGGCCGCGATCTCGACGGCAAGCCCGTGGTTGGCCGGCAACGCGAGCACGGCCTGAAGCGACTCGGTCGGCATGAAGCCCTCCGTCGGGAGGCGACGCAAGCGCGGGGAAGGCGACGATCCCCGCAACTCGCTATTTCGTAGACTGTCGATTGTTGACAATTGTGCACGCGGCGACGAGATTGTCAAGGGGGTTGGTGGGAACCTTCAACACTGGCGGCCGCCGGCGAGAGAGCTCGAGGCTCTCCTCGGATGTGGGACGGTCCGAACGTTGATTATTGACGCTTTGAGTATCGGGTGCTACCATAGGAGGCTTCGCGTCAGCGTGAGCACTCGCTTGAAACGTGCTCAAGAACGCGCCCAGCATCGCCACGGACGTGCGCGGCGATTGGATCGACGTGCGCGATGAGGAACTCCAATGGCGAGGCTCGAGGATCTCAACGCCGGGGCGCTGGTCGCCGGCATCGCCCCCGGACAGCCAGTCACCGTCGTCGACGTGACGTGGATCGGCTCCGACGCCGTCGATGTCACCTTCAAGGACCGGCAGGGCAAGGCCGACACCGCGCTGCTCTTCCGCGACAACGAAGCGACGCTCACGATCGAGGAAGGCGGTCGGGTTTGGAGTTTCGACGCGTCGGGCAAGATGTTGCGGCTGGTCTCGGAGGCGAAGCGGATCGGGCTTGCCTACCTCTTCGACCCGCTCCTCGCCGTCCACAGTTCGGATGTCGATCCGCTGCCGCACCAGATCACCGCGGTCTACGAGGAGATGCTGCCGCGACAGCCGCTGCGGTTCCTCCTCGCCGATGATCCGGGCGCGGGCAAGACGATCATGACCGGGCTCTTCATCAAAGAGCTGCGGCTGCGCGGCGATCTCCAGCGCTGCATGATCGTCTGCCCCGGCAGCCTGGTCGAGCAGTGGCAGGAGGAGATGGACCGCAAGTTCGATCTCCCCTTCGAGATCTACTCGAACGAGCAGGCGGAGGCGTCCCGGACCGGCAATTGGTTCGCCGAGCACGAGCTGATCATCTGCCGCCTCGACCAGCTGAGCCGGAGCGAGGAGCTCAAAGAGAAGCTGCGCGACACCGATTGGGACCTTGTCGTCTGCGACGAGGCGCACAAGATGTCGGCCGCGTACTACGGCGAGGAAGTCAATTACACGAAGCGCTACCGTCTCGGGCGGCTGCTCGGGGAGATCAGCCGCCATTTCCTGCTGCTCAGCGCGACCCCGCACAACGGCAAGGAAGCCGATTTCCAACTCTTAATGGGTCTGCTCGACGGCGACCGCTTCGAAGGCAAGTTCCGCCAGGGGACGCACACCGCCAAAACTGACGACCTGATGCGCCGCCTGGTCAAAGAGCAACTGGTCAAGCTGGACGGTCGGCCGCTCTTCCCGGAACGGCGCGCCTACACCGTCTCGTACCAGCTCTCCGACGCCGAGGCCCAGCTGTACCGGCAGGTGACCCAGTACGTGCGCGAGGAGTTCGGCCGCGCCGACGCGATCGAGGGCCAGAACCGCCGCGGCACCGTCGGCTTCGCGCTGACCATCCTCCAGCGGCGACTCGCCTCCTCCCCGGAGGCGATCCATCAGTCGCTGAAACGGCGGCGCGAGCGGCTCGAGGAGCGGCTGCGCGAGGAACGGCTGCTCAAGCGCGGCGCGGAGACGCTCGCGTTCGCGCTCGAGCTGGGCGAATCCCAGCTCGACGACCTCGACGACGGCCTCGGCGACGACCTGGAGGAGACGGAGCAGACGCTCGTCAGCCAGGCCACCGCGGCGCGCTCGATCCGCGAGCTCGAGATCGAGGTGGCGACGCTAAAGCGCCTCGAGGCGCTGGCGCTCGATCTGCGCAATTCCGGGACCGACAAGAAATGGGAGCAGCTCTCCGCGATCCTGCACGACCGGATCAACGAGATCGAGCCCGACGCCTCCCGCCGCAAGCTGGTGATCTTCACCGAGCAGCGCGACACCCTGCGCTATCTCGACGAGCGGATCAAGGGCCTGCTCGGGCGCCCCGACGCGGTCGTCTCCATCGTCGGCGGGATGGGCCGCGACGAGCGGCGCAATGCCCAGGCCCGCTTCACCCACGACAAGGATGTCGAGATCCTGCTCGCCACCGACGCCGCCGGCGAGGGCATCAACCTCCAGCGCGCCCATCTGATGGTGAACTACGACCTGCCCTGGAACCCGAACCGCCTGGAGCAGCGGTTCGGCCGCATCCACCGGATCGGCCAGACCGAGGTCTGCCACCTCTGGAACCTCCTCGCCGCCGAGACGCGCGAGGGCGCCGTCTACGACACCCTGCTCAAGAAGCTGGAGGAGGAGCGCAAGGCGCTCGACGGCCGCGTCTTCGACGTGCTCGGCAAGCTCACCTTCGGGGACAAGCAGAGCCTGCGCGATCTGATGATCGAGGCGATCCGCGAGAACGACAGCCCCGAGACCCGCGCCAGACTCGAGCGGAAGATCGAGGGCGCGCTCGACCGCGAGCACCTGTCGGCGCTGCTCGAGAGCCGCGCGCTCTACCGCAGCGAGCTGGACTCCGTCCGCGTGCGCGAGATCGCGGAGCAGATGGCCCGGGCCGAGGCGCAGCGCCTCCAGCCCCACTTCATCTCCGCCTTCTTCCGCGAGGCCTTCGCCCTTCTCGGCGGCGCGCTGCGCGAACGCGAGCCCGACCGCTACGAGATCACCCGCGTGCCCCTCATCCTCCGCCAGCGCGACCGCCTGATCGGGCGCGGCGCCGCGCTGCAGGAGAAGTACGAGCGGATCACCTTCGAGCGCCACCTGCGCGACGTGCCGGGCAAGCCGCCCGCCGCCTTCGTCGCCGCCGGCCACCCGCTGCTCGACGTCACGATCGCGATCGTCCAGGAGCGCTACGGCGGGCTGCTCAAGCAGGGCGGCGTGCTCGTCGACCCAGCCGACGAGGGCGAGTCGATCCGCGCGCTCTTCTACCTGGACCACAAGGTCTTCGACGGCCGGAGCGACGGCCACGGCAACCGGCGCGTCATCTCCCGCAAGATGCAGTTCGTCGAGATCGACGCCGTCGGCGGGGTCCGCGGCGGAGGCGCCGCCCCCTATCTCGACTACGAGCCGATGACCGCCGAGGAGCGCGCGCTGCTCCAGCCGGCGCTTGCCGAGGATTGGCTGACCGCCGATCTCGAAGGGCGCGTCACCGCCTACGCCAGCACCCATCTCGCCCTCTCCCACCTGAACGAGGTCAAGGAGCGCCGGCTGCTGCTGATCCAGAAGACCCGCGAGGCGGTCTACGACCGGCTGACCAAGGAGATCATGCACCTCGACCAGCGCGCGGCGCAGCTGCGCATGCAGGAGGAGGCGGGCAGGACGCCCCGGCTCAACTCCGCGCGGATGGAGGAGCGCGCCGAGAACCTGCAGGCTCGGCTGAAAGGCCGGATGGCCGAGCTCGACAAGGAGGCGGTGATCTCGACCCAGCTTCCCGTCGTCTCCGGCGGCCTGATCGTCGTGCCCCGCGGCCTGCTCGACCGCCTCTCCGGCGCGCGCCGGGAGGAGCCGACGCTCTTCGCGAAGGAGACCGCGCGGGTCGAGCGGATCGGGATGGACTGCGTGATGATGCGCGAGCGCGCGCTCGGCAACGACCCGCTCGACGTCTCCGCGCAGCGCCGCGGCTACGACATCGAATCCCGCGTGCCGGACAGGATCGGCGGCCTGCGCTTCATCGAGGTCAAGGGCCGGGTGAAGGGAGCCGAGACGGTGACCGTGACCAAGAACGAGATCCTGACGGCCCTCAACAAACCGGACGATTTCATCCTTGCCCTGGTCGAGGTCGACGGCGACCATGGCAGCGTGACGTACCTCGCGCAGCCCTTCGCCAGCCCGCCCGACTTCGCCGCCGCGAGCGTCAACTACGAGATCAAGAAGCTGCTCGCATCCGGAGTCGCGTCGTGACCCAGCTTTCGTTCCCCGAGATCGAGGTCGAGGATGCGATCCTCGAGTTCTGCGGCCCGGAAGGGTACGAATTCGAGGCGAAGGAGGCGCACGGCAAGATCGGCAAAGGATTCTGGGAGACGGTCAGCGCCTTCGCCAACTCCGAAGGCGGTGTGATCGGTCTGGGATTGGAGGAGACGGAGGACGGCTGGAATCTGCGGGGCGTCGCCCGCGCTGCGGCGATGAAGCTTGATCTCCACACGCACTTTCGCAACGCGCAAACGATCAGCCGAGAAGTCGCCGCCGAGCACGATGTCGCGGTCCGGGAGATCGGCGGCAAGCATCTGATCTTCGTCCGTGTCGCGCCGGCGCGCAGGAGCCAACGGCCGATCTTCATCAAGGGCGACGCCGACTGCGCCTACGTGCGCCGATCGTCCGGAGATTTCCTCTGCAACCAGGAGGAGCTGCTGCAGATGCACCGGGAGGCGAGCGTCGATCCTTCCGATCGGCGCGTCGTCTCCGAGCTGGACCTGAATGATTTCGACCTCGCGGCGATCGAGCGCTATCGCCGGTTGAGCGTCAACGAGAATCCGCGGTTGCCCCATCACGACCTCGAGACGAAGCCGTTTCTCGAGGCGATCGGGGCGTGACGGAACGACCGGGCCCGTCGGGTCGAGGGGCCGACGTTCGCCGGCATCCTGATGTTCGGCAACGACCTCGCGATCCGGGAGATTCGCCCCAACCACGTGATCGACTATCGCCGCGTTCCGGTCGAGAACCCCGCGAAGGTGAGATGGACCGATCGGGTCCGCTGGCCGGGGCATCTTTTCGGCGCATGGGAGGAGATATTCCCGAGACTCATCCGCGGGCTGCCCGTGCCGTTCCAGCTGGACAACGTGCAGCGGATCGACCGGCCCGCCGGCCGTGAAGCGATCCGCGAAGCCCTGGTCAATCTGCTGGTGCACACGGACTATCAAGAGGTCGACGATGCGGTCATCAATCATCTCGACGACGGGTATGTCTTCCGCAATCCTGGCGACTCGCGCGTCCACATCGGCGGAAGCGGCTCCGAACTCGGGAAATCGGAGCGGCGCAACCCCACGATCGCCGACCTCTTCCATCATGCGGGACTGGCAGACCAGGCGGGAAGCGGATTTCTCAGAATCTTCGACGAATGGGGAACGCTCGGATTTCGTCGCCCACGAGTGGAGACCGGCGCAGGAGACTACACGTTCGCGCTCGATCTGCGTCTGATCAGCCTGGTCGGCCATCAGGATCGGGCCTGGCTGACCTCGTTGGGTGAGCAATTTTCGGAGCCGGAGCAGCTCGCGCTGCTCTTCGTGCATCACAACGGATCAATCGACAACCAGACGCTTCGCGCCGCCATCGGCAAGAACCTGCTCGACACGTCGCGGGTTCTGGGTCGTCTCAAGGCCCGCGGGCACCTGGTGATCCGCGGTTCCGGCCGCCGCGCATTCTACGAGTTCGGCCCGAAGCTTCCGTCAGGCGATGGAGGCCATGCGCCTGACTCCGGCGCCGAGGCGGCAAGCTCCGGCACTAGGGCGGCAAGCTCCGGCGGCCCCATCGCAGACGCGCACGCGGGGCTGATCGAACAGGTGCACGCCCGATGGGCCGTGCTGCTCTCGATCGCCGATCCCCTCAGAACCCGGGAGCGGGCAACCCGAGACGTGCGGGGCGAGACCATCGTGCGGCTCTGCGCGGAGATCCCGCTCAGTCTCCAGGAGATCGCCTCGTTGACCGCGCGCGGCCCCCGCATCATCCGCGAGGCGGTCAAGGAGCTTGTCGAGGAGAAGCGGCTGTATTATCTCTACCCCGATCGGCCGACCCATTCGCGGCAGCGCTACTCCGCGCACCCGTCCAGTCATCAGCGTACGTGAGCATCGTGGCCAGCCTTCCTCCCCCACCGTCATTCCGACGCAGGAGGAATCCC
>JBPCRG010000107.1:0-5367 GCA_050997095.1 Thermomicrobiales bacterium
CACCAGTTCAAGAAGGGGCACCAGTGAAGCCGATCCGCATCGCAACCACGTCCTTGGCCGTCTCGCTTATCGCCCTCCTCGGATTGGGCGGCAATGCGGCGGACGCTTCATCGGCCGGCCAACGCGGAACCGGAGGCTTCGACGGCTGTCAGGTCAACTTGGCCGATGACGGGTCGGGCTTCTACAACGTGGACTTCGGCGGCGGTTCGTAGCGCCCTGCCGAGTTCTGGGTCGGTCACGAACAAGCGACGGCTCGGGCGATGTGCTCGGGCCGTCGTCGCGTCCCGGTTAGATCGGTTGAACGTCGAAGACGGCGACGATGTTCTGCACTGTTCCGAGGAAGCGCCGGTTTGACGATCGGTGAGCCGGTCGAGCGCCTTCGGCGTTCGACGACGACGCGATGGCAAGCGCCGCCCGCGCCCACCCGAAACCTCCGGCGGTGAGAAGGAGAGGGCTATGACGCACGATTCGCCCTGGCGACGGGGCATCAACCGACGAGGCGTCCTCCGGGGCGCGGCCGCTGCAGTCGCGGGCGTTGGCTCGCTTGCATCTCCATGGAACAGGAACGTGGAGGCGGCATCGAAGAAATTGTCGGTGCTCTCGCCGCTGCCTCCGGATCCGGCTCCTCCGGGAGTCGCATCGTATTCCGCCGCGGCATTCACCTACTGGAAACACGCAAATCGGGCGACGGTCCAGTACGATGCGGCGGCATGGTCCCAACTGCATGACAAGATGGCGGCGAACTTCGCCGCCGGTCAGCATGTGCACGATCTCGTGTATATGTCCAGTTGGGCGCCGGAGTTCAGCCATTTCCTCACCCCGATCGCCGACATCGTCCCGGCCGAGCTGAAGGCCGATCTGCCTCCGTCGAGTTTCAACGGCGGGACGTGGGACGGCGTCGGCTACGGCGTCGTCTTCACCCTCTCGCTGTTGACGATGTTCTTCAACACCGAGCATCTCTCGCTGGCGGGAATCCAGAAGCCTCCCGCGACGTGGGACGAGCTCAAGGTTCAGGCGAAAGAGCTGACGCGCGACGGCAGGTACGGCTGGGTCTCCAACTATGGCCAACCCGCAGGGATCGGGGGCACGGCGTCGTACTGGATGGCCTTCCTCCAGCAGGCCGGCGGCAAGATGTACGGCGACGACGGGATGCCCGTCTTCAACGACGCGCCGGGCGTCGACGCGCTGCAACTGATGCTCGATCTCCTGCCCTACTCCGACCCCTCGTCGCTCGCGAACGTGGGCATCAACGACGCCACGAGCGCGATGATGGCCGGAACCGCCACGATGATGATGAATTGGCCCTTCATGTGGAAGCCCGCCCAAGACCCCAAGATCTCCACGATCTCGGGCAAGCTGGGGTCGGCGATGCTGCCGGCGGGGCCCGCGGGGACGGCGTCGATCGACGGCTCCGACGCCTGGACGATCGTCGCGGACACGAAATCGCCGGAATTGGCGATGAAGCTGATCGAGTTTTACCTTCAGCCGGACGTGCAGAAGCGGCAGCTGATCGACACGGGCTGGTTGCCGATCCGGATGTCGGTGCTTCAGGATCCCGAGGTCCAGGCCGCCGCGCCGAACGCGGCCGTCGCGCTCGACCAGGCGCGGCATCCCTGCGACAGCTTCGTCACCCCGGATTACGCCGCGGTGACGACGGCGCTGGGAACCGAGATCCAGAAGGCGCTTCAGGGTCAGAAAACCGCGCAGGAGGCGATGAAGGATGGATCGGACGCGGTCTCCTCGATCGTGGGCAAGCGCCCCCGGGCGTGAGCCGGTCCAATCCCTACGCCAACACGAGCGAGAGCAGCGCGCCAAGACACAGGTACGGTCCGTAGGCGACCGCCTGCCTGCGGTTGACCCGCTTCAGCAGAAGCAGAACGACGATGCAGACCCCGGAGAGCATGATTCCGTAGAGCAGGGCCTGGGCGACAGCTCCGACCCGGACCATGGAGCCGATCATGGCGGCGAGGTAGACGTCGCCCAAGCCGAACGGCACGATCTTGACGTTGCGGTAAACCACCGCCGCGAGCAGGAACAGCCCGCCGAACGCCGCCGCCGCCGCCGCCATCCCGAGCACGGAGCGCATGATCTGCCCGGTTCCCGACGCGACCGCGAAGGCCAGCCCGGCCACGATCCCGAGACCGATGACGTTGGTGTGGATGAGACGCGTCCACGAATCGACCAGAAAGATGATCGACAGGGGGATCGAGAAGACGAGGAGCGCGGCCAGCGCCAGCCGGTCGTCGATGCGTCCGGCCGCGATCATGAAATACGCCGCCGTGGCCAGTTCGAACGGGATGCGCCATCTGGATTGGGGCGCCCGGCCGGTGGGACAGACTCGCGCCGATCCGAAGCCGAGAAAGGGCAGCCACGCGAGCCCCGGCATCGCGCCGTCGCCGGCGTCGCAGTACGCGACCGGCGCCAGCGGTTTGCGGCGCGCCTGATTCCTCGCGATCGTCCAAATCGCGGAGCCGACGAACAGGCCCAACACGCCCAGGGAGAGAGTGACGACGCCGCTCACGCCCGTGCCTTTCTCGCCGCTTCCGCGGCGCGCATCATCGTCTCGACCGACGCCGATCGGCCGGTCCACAGCCGGAGCGCCTCGGCTCCCTGTCGCACCAGCATCGGCAAGCCGTCCAGGGTCGGCAGCCCGCGGGCTTGCGCCGCGGTGAGGAGATCGGTCTGGCGATACGTCAAATCGACGACGAAGGTTCCGCCGACCGCATGGTCGAGCGATTCTTCGGGAAGAGGCGACTCCCCGGGAATCCAGCCCAGCGACGTCGCATTCACGATGATGCCCGCAGAGCGCAGCGCCCGACCCAGGCTAGCCTGATCGGCATCCAACACCGTGACCGGGGCCGGGAAAAGGTCGGCAGCAAGCCGTTCCGCCCGAGGACGACTTCGGTTCCACAGGAGTATGCTTGCCACGCCAAGCGATTCGAGCCCGAGCACGACCGCGCGCGCGGCGCCCCCCGATCCGAGGACCAGTGCGACTCGGGAGCCGGCGTCGGGGCAGGCGTCCGCGAGCGCGGACGCAAATCCTCCGATGTCGGTGTTCGCCCCGAACAGCTTGCCGCCCCGATTGACGACGGTGTTGACCGCGCCCGCGCGTCGGGCAAGGGTGTCGACATCATCCAGCAAAGGAAGCACGGTCTCCTTGTGCGGCACCGTCACGTTCGCGCCCAGCGCGTCCGCCGCCCGCAGCGTCGCGATCCGCGCGGGCAGTTCCGACGCGAGGGTGTGCCACCGTTCGTAGGAGGCGTCGATGCCCAGTTCGTCCAGCGCGGGTTGCTGCATGGCGGGGGAAATCGAATGATCGACGGGATCGCCGATGACTCCCACGCGGAACATTCGTTGAGCAGCCATCCGTCTCCTCAGCCTCCGCGTCGGCCGTCATTCCCAGGGGCGGGCCGCGTCACGCCTCTCGCTGAGTGTATCGAGCGCAGACGGGCTCTGCGCGTCGAAACAGGCAGCTTTCACCGAGCTCCGAGAGAAAACGGACTTCCCGGCTAGACGTGAGGGTGTGGGCGTCGAGATATGCGAAACTCTGGCGGCGGGTCTCCGCGCGCATTGGCCATTCGACGACCACCGCCGTAGAGTATTGGCGACGGGGCGCGGAAGCGCAGAACGATGAGATCGTCGGCCAAGCTGGGTGGAAACCGCAGCATTTCCTGAATGCACGACCCGAACGCCGGGCACTCTGACTGCTGAAACGGGCGCCAGCCCGATGGAGAGACAAAAATGACGAGACGATCGCTTGGTCTGTTCACCTTGATCGCGGCGCTTCTGATCACAGGTCTCCTGGCGACGGCGAGCCCGTTCGGGGCGACCGCGCAGACGGCGGCCGTCGATTCGACGACGCTTTTCCGGGCGGCGCTCGACCAGGGCGCGCTCCCTGCGGCTCCGTCGTTCATCCGCCTCCTGCGGATCAACATGGAGCCGGGCGCGGTTTCCCCGCTCCACACCCATCCGGGTCCCGAACTTTGGCGGATCGAATCCGGAACGGTCACGGTCTTCGTGCAAGGCCCGACGCTTTTGGCGAAGGCCGGCAAACCGGATGCGTTCGCTAATTCGCCGCAGAACGCGGAGTTCGAACTCGGCAAGGGAGACCAGATCGTCTTCCTCCCGGGCACCGCGATGACCTTCACCAATAAATCCACCGCGGCCGTGCGCATCCTCGCCTCGGTGATCCTTCCTGCGGGTCACCAGCATCCCGCGGGCATCACCTACGTCGGCGGGCAGCCGGGCTCCGACGCATTCAAGGGCATTTCCTCGGACATCCTCGGCGACGGTGTCGCATCGGCGCTGCCGATCGGAAAATCGGTCTTCACGATCGAGCGGCTGAAGTTGGGGAAGGGGCAGGCTCTGCCCGAGACGGTCGGCCCGACGCTTTATTCGGTCGCGAAGGGTGGCTTGGCGTTCACCGTCACGAGCGGCAACGTGCAGGTGTCGCGCACGGCCAAACCGGGTCCGCAGCCCGACGCCGCGCCGAATACGCCGTTCACCCTGGCGAGAAACGACGGGTTCTTCTTTCCGGACGGTGCCTCGGCGGGTCCCCGCGCCGAGACGCTGGCCGACGTGCAGCTGCTGCGCTTGACGATCGTCCCGGACGGCGCCGCAGCCGCGGCGACTCCCGCGGCGGCGGCCAGCCCCGTCGCCGCCTCCGCCCCTCCGGCGGTCATCGCGATAACCGGACCGGAGGGCGCGGCGGAAACGCCGGCCGCGACCGCCGAAGCGACTCAGTCGGCCCCGGCGACCCAGTCCGCCGCGACCACCACCGTTGAGCCGACGGGCGTCGCTACGACAGCGCCTACGGAACCGACGACGGGGGCAGAGACGCCGACCGCCCCGGCCGCCAAATTTGAGCAGGGGGCCACCGTCTACGTGCTGGAGACCGACGTCCGACTGCGCGACGCGCCATCGACCGACTCGAACATTCTGACCGGGCTCACCCAAGGCCAGGCGCTGATCATCACCGGCCCGGCCGTGGTCACCAGCACCGCGACGTTCTACCCCGTCCAAGACGCGACCGACGCGACGTTCGCGGGCTACGTCGCCGAGCAATTCTTGTCGCTGACGCCTCCGTAATCTTGGTGGGATCGCGACGGCGCCACACAATGTGAGACTCAACTGAGCACCGCCCGAGGAAGGATTCCTCGGGCGGTGCTTTTGGAGCGTCGATCTCGTGTGGCCAATCAGGCTTGGATGACGCCCGTTCGATAGGAGTGGGAGCAGACGTCCATTGGCGATCGAAGCAACCATCATCGGTTCAACTGACGACGGCTCCCGCTTCGCTCGAAGAGATTCCTGGACCCCGCGACTCCGCCTGCGGGCTCCGCTCGGAACGACGTTTGGGGGCCCCGCATC
>JBPCRG010000193.1:0-3921 GCA_050997095.1 Thermomicrobiales bacterium
GTCGCGGGAGGGTGGCGGCCGCCGAAATGATGGCGAGACTTCCTACCTGCGTTGGCGCGTTGGACGGAGCACGACGAGATTATTCTTTCGTCAGAATGACATTTTGAGCCGGCCTCCTCCACCGTCAACCTGACGCACGAAGGATCCCCTTGTCGCTCCCAAGCCCGGAACAGTCCGGTCGTCGGGATCTCACATCGCCGCGAAGATCATCGTGAGCCCGGCCGCGGTGGCGTCGACGCTCCAGACGCCGAGGTCGTCGAAGGTCATCGGCACGCCGGCCGTCCGCATCAGGAGGACGGGATCGAGGTCGACCGCGCGGTCGTCGCCCGCGACCGGGCGCAGGCCGAACCGCGCCGCCGCCATCTGGATCGCCTGGTCGACGACCAGCTTGACCGGCACCCAGACGGGTGCGTCCATCTGCGCCAGACGCACGCGGATCACCTTGCCGTCCGGACTGGAGATGTGGATGGTCGCGACGAGGTCCGCCTTGAGCAGGCTGCGCTTCGCCCGCGCGGAGATCTGGAGACCCCCCGGGACGAGCCGCGTCTCCCGGATCTCGACGTCCACGGGCAGCTTCGGCGCGGCCGCGCGCAGCCCCTCGCGGACGATCGTGTCCAGCCCCTCCGGCGGTAGTTCGGCCCGCAGCGTCTGCACGAACGCGGTGAAGGGCGGTTTGCCGGCGCCGGGTTTGAGCGCGAGCTGAAGATCGTGGATCCGGAAATCGGTGGTCATCGCGGCCAATCGCCCTTTCGGTTGCTGAAGCGGCTTCGCCGCGGGCCTCGGCATCGAGGTCGGGCGCGGCGTCCACGAGAGTCTAGCCGTTCGGCGGCCCGCTCCGGACTCGCTGGTACAATCGGCGTGGAGGACCGCCCCGCACTGTGCACGCTTCCGACACTGCTCAATCATCCCCCGTTCGATCATCGACGGCGCAGCCGCGCCCGCCGGACGGAGCGGCGGAGGCCGACGTGCAAATCGTCGCCGTCCTCGCCGCGTCGCTGCGCGCGAACATCGGGCGCGTGCTCGTCGGCAAGGACGATGCGGTCGACGCGCTCTTCGTCGCGCTGCTCTGCGAGGGCCATGCGCTGATCGAGGACGTGCCGGGCGTGGGCAAGACCACGCTGGCGCGGGCGATGGCCGTCTCGATCGGCGGGGAGTTCCGCCGCATCCAGTTCACCCCGGACGTCCTGCCCTCCGACATCGGCGGCATCTCCTATTTCGACCAGCGGCTCGGCGATTTCCGGTTCCGCGCCGGGCCGGTCTTCGCGAACGTCGTGCTCGCCGACGAGATCAACCGCGCGACCCCGCGCACCCAGTCCGCGCTGCTCGAGGCGATGGAGGAGCGGACGGTCACCGTCGACGGCGAGACCCGGCCGCTGCCCCGGCCCTTTCTCGTGATGGCGACCGAGAACCCGATCGAACTCGAAGGCACGTTTCCCCTGCCGGAAGCGCAGCTCGACCGCTTTCTGCTCCGCCTGGACATGGGCTATCCGACCCATGCCGAGGAGGACCTGATCCTCGAGCGCCACCGCGCCGACTCGCCGCTCTCGCAGCTTCGGGCGGTGACGACGCCCGACGCGCTGCTGGCGGCGGGCGCGGCCGCACGGGACGTGCGCACGTCCCCCGAGATTCTGCACTACGTGACGACGATCACCCGCGCGACGCGGACGCACGACGCGCTCGACCTGGGCGCCAGCCCCCGGGCCTCGATCGCCCTGCACCGCGCGGCGCAGGCGTGGGCGGCGATCCACGGGCGTTCCTACGTGCTGCCGGACGACGTCAAACGCCTCGCCCCCGCCGTGCTCGGGCATCGACTGACGCTCGCGCCGGACGCCCGGCTGCGCGGCCGCACCGTGACGGCGACGCTGGCCGAGATCCTGGCGACCGCGCCGGTGCCCGTCGAAGGGTCGGTGGGCTTGGCGCCCGACGATTCCACGACGGCGGATCGTCGGCAGCGCGGGTCGGCATGACGCCTCGCGGCGGCGTGCGGGGACTCTTGGCCCGGGTCGGCGGCGAACATTCGCGCAGCCTCTTCTTCAACCGGCTGTGGGTCGGCGCCGCCGTCGGCGTGCTCCTGGTCGGGCTCCTCTCCGAGCGTTCCGCGCTGACGCTGCTGGCGCTCCTGACCCTCCTCTCCGCCGGGTTGATGGCGGGCTGGAACCGGGCGACGCTCGCCATGCTCTCCTGCGAACGGCTGCTGCCGACCACCCGGGCGATGCCGGGCGACGTGATCCCGATGACGGTCACCGTGACCAACCGCAAGCCGCTGCCCGTGCCCTGGCTGACCATCGAGGAGGATCTGCCGGAGCATCTGGAGCCGGTCGACCGGCCGACGACGGTCAGCGGCAACTCCGGCCGCCGCGTGCTCTCGCTGGGGACGGGGTTGGGGGCGTGGGAGCAGGTCTCATGGCGGATCGACCTGCGCTGCCGCGCGCGCGGGGTGGCGACGGTCGGCGCGGCGACGCTGCGCTCCAGCGATCCGCTCGGCTTCTTCACGAACCGCGCGGTCGTGCCGGGGGAGCACACGGTGCTCGTGCTGCCCCGGATCGTCAGGATTCCCGCCCCGAGCCTGCCGTCGCTCCAGCCGCTCGGAGACGTCAAGGCGCTGCGGCAGGTCGTGACCGATCCGCTGCGCATCGTCGGCGTCCGCGACTACCAGCCGGAGGATCCCTTCCGGTCGATCCATTGGAAGGCCACCGCGCGGCAGGGGCGCCTACAGGTCCGCGTCGCCGAGCCGACGACCGCGCTGCAGCTGGCGATCTTCGTCAATCTCGATACCTTCGACCACTACTGGGAAGGGCTCGACATCGAGACCGCCGAGCGCGTGATCGAGGTCGCGGCGGCGGTCGCGGCCTGGTCCGACCGCGCGAGGGTCGCGTTCGGGATGTACGGCAACGGCGTCGTCGCGGGGATGGACCAGGCGCTGCGGGTGCCGCCTGCCCGCGATCCGGCTCAGCTCGGGCGGGTGCTGGAGGGGCTGGCGAAGATCTCGCCCTACTCCACCCTGCCCTTCACGAAGGTGCTCGACGCCGAGACCGGCCGGTTCCCATGGGGCAGCACCGTGATCGTGATCACCCGGATGATGCCGCCGCAACTCGCGTCCCGCCTCGCCGCGATGACGGAACGGGGGCTGCGGGTCGTCTTGCTGCCGGTCGGCGACTGCCCGATCCCCGCCGTCCGCAGGCTCTCGGTGCGCTCGGTCGAGGCGGCCTGGGGGTCGGCCGACCCGATCGCGGACGCCTCGTGACCGCCGTCGGCGTCTCGCCCGGGAGCCGCTTCCGCTTGGCCGACGAGGCCATCGTGGCCGCGCTCTGCGTTGCGGAGTCGGCGGTGCTCTGGCTTGGCTGGAGCGCGGCGATGGGAACCGACCGCGCCGTCGCCTCGCGCTTTCCGTTCTGGATCGCGCTGACCACGATGCTGGCGGGGACCATGCTGCCCCGGCTGCTCGACGGGTTCGACGTCTGGGACCCGCTGTACCGGGTGCTGATGGTGCTGGGCGTCGTCGCGAACGCGTCCGTGGCCGTGGCCGCGATCTCGTTTCCGGCACGGCATGGGTTGACCGACGGGTGGCCGCACGACGCGCTGCGCAGCCTGATTCTGCGCCCCGTCGGCGTCCACCCGACGGCCTGGGGGGCGCTCGCGCTCGTCGCCTACGCCTGGTGGCGGGGCAGGAGCAGGGCTCGCCCCGAGCTGGACGGCGCGTACCGGATGCTCCGCGTCGGCAGCGTCGCGCTGCTGGGCGTCGTCACGTTCGACCTCGCCGCCTCCCCCGCGCTCTGGCGGGGCGCGGAGCGGCAGGCGGTGCTGCTCTTCTTCGCCGCGTCGCTGCTGGCGATCGGCGCGTCCCGCGCGCTGCAGAGCGAGAACGCGCCGCGCCGCGACGGCTATCGCGCCGCGGCGGCGGTCGCCGGACCTGCGTTGGCG
>JBPCRG010000237.1:0-3796 GCA_050997095.1 Thermomicrobiales bacterium
CCTCGATAGCACGCCAGCGTCAACACATGGGCCTTCTCCCAAACCCTCAACTCCCGAAAATCCCGCGACGCGATCGCCACCACATCTCCCCTCTCGTCCACCGTCCCCTGTCAATTTTCCCCGAAGGCCGAACGATTCGACCGCCCCCGTCCTTATCTCCTACCTCTCATCTCTGCTATTGCTCCCAAAACCTCTCCACCGCGCCGAGGTCGGCGAGGATGGAGCGGAGGGCGAGCATCGCGGTGTAGGTGGGGAGGATGTAGCCGTCGCCGCCGGGGGGGACGCTCTCGACGAAGCGGTCGAGGGCTTGGCGGAGGTCGGGGCCGAAGGGGGTCAGGCGCTCCAGGGGAACGCCCGCGTACTTGAGGCGGTTGGCCATGTCGGCGCCGCGGGCTCCGGTCGTGCCCAGCGGGGCCGAGCCGGAGGCGAGGAGTTCGAAGTCAACGTCCCAGAGCCAGGAGACGTCGCGGCCGTCGGCGTGGAGGTCGTTGATCGCGATCAGCGTCGGCACGGTCAGGCCGTCCGTCGCCATCGTCAACATTCGCAGGACCTCGTTGAAGCCGACGGGGTTCTTCACCAGCGCCAGCGTCAATGTCCGGCCCCGAAGCCGCACCCGCTCGATCCGCCCGAACGCCGACCTGAACTCCCGCAGCGCGGCCGCGACCGTCGCGTCGCCCACCCCCATCACCCTCGCGGCGGCGGCGGCGGCGATCACGTTGTAGGCGTTGTAGAGACCCGGAACGCCGACCGCGAGGTCGAGCGGGCCCAAGCCCGCGCCAGCCCGGACCAGACGCAGGCGCAGGGATTCGACCCCGAGCAGCTCGATGTCGCGGGCGGCGGTGTCGAGCGGCGGCCGGGCGGCCGTGCAGCGCGGGCAATGCCAGTCGCCGAGATGCGAGACGTAGAGCGCGGCGTAGACGAGGTCGGACCCGCACCGGCGACAGACGGCGGAGTCCGCCGCGTGGGGAAGCGCGGCGAGGGTGTGCACGCTCTCGCCGATGCCGAAGGTCACCCGGGGCGCGACAACGTCGCGGGTGATCTCGGCGAGTGACGGGTCGTCGACGTTGACGACCAGCGTCGTCTCCGCCGGGAGCCGCGCGATCGCCGCGGCCCACTTGGTCGCGATCGCGTTGAGCTCGCCGTACCGGTCGAGCTGGTCGCGGAAGAGGTTGTTGAGGAGGACCGCCCGCGGCTTGACCAGACGGACGATCTCCGGGAGCGCCGCCTCGTCGGTCTCGACCACCCCGACGTCGCCGCCCGGATCGCCCCTCAGCGTCGCCTGCTCCGCGAAGGCCACGGCGACCCCCCGCACCAGGTTCGAGCCGGAGCGGTTGTGCACCACCCGCGCGCCGTCGGCCTCGAGGATGTCGGCGATCATCCTTGCCGTCGTGGTTTTGCCGTTGGTCCCGGCGACGACGATCACGCCGCGTTCCAGCCGCGCCGCGAGCTTGGTCAGCATGGCGGGGTCGACCCGGTCGGCGATCAGCCCCGGCGCGACGGTGCCGCCTCCTCGATTCGAGCGGCGGATGGCGGCCGACGCGGCCTTCGCGGCCGCGATCGCCGCGGCGAGCCGGAGATCGGGCAACCCCTTCGCCGCCGGGGCGCGGCCGCCGCTATTTTCCGCTGTCATCGGAGACGATCACCGCCACGACGCTCAGATGGTCGAAGTCGGTCACGGGCAGGATGGGCACGGTCTGGCTGTCGCTTTGGTTGTTGACCTGCGCCGGTCCGCCCACCTTGCCGATGATCAGCCCGCAGGGTATCTGCGCGGTCCGGGCCTCCGACGCGCAGGCGGTGACGATCACGTCGTCGGCGGCCACCTTCGTGCTGAGCGTGACGTGGCGGAGCTCCATCCTCCCCCCGCTCTGCCACATGCCGACCGCGATCCCGACCGCCTGCCCGTTGCGCAATTCGGCTCCGACGGTGAATGTGCCGTCGATCGCGAAGGTGATCTTCGCCTTGGTGTCCTCGACCTCCGTCACGATGCCCACGAAGAAGTTGGGGTCGGTGACCGCCATCCCCCGCTTGATCCCGTCGTTCGCGCCCTTGTCGATGATCACGAATTTCCCGCTGTTGGTGGGATCGGGGTAGAGCACGCGCGCCGAGACGAAGGTGAGGTTCGGCTGCGTCTGCTGCAGCTTCAGCAGCCCCCGAAGCTGGTCGACCTCCCGCGCGACCATCTGCAGACGCACATAGTCGGCTTGCAGGGCGTCGTACTGCGCCTTCATCCGGTCGTAGCGGGCTTGGAGGCTGACGGGGTCGCCGGGCGTCGCGTCGGCGCGCTTGAAGATCTGGGTGACGGGGACGATCAGGCCGTGCAGGCCGTTGCGCACGGGATTGATCGCGTTGCGCCGGTCGAGCGCGATCAAGCCGAAACTCGTCGCCACGAAGAGCATGATCAGCAGGAGAGATTTCCGCGCGCTCAACGTCGACACCCCTGACCCTCGCGGGGCTTGCGGTCCCATCGTGTCGGGCGAACGGACCGTGGGGGCGTGTGCCGCGAAGACACATTCAGAGCGTCAGGATACCATGCCGGAAATCGCGGTCCGGTCGTTTGGGCGTGATAAAGTGCGGGGTCTGGCACGGGCGTTTCTCATGCCGCACGGCGTGACGGGTCGGAGATCGACGAGCGATCGGTCGCGGCTCGGGCCGATCGCATCGCGCGCCGTCAGCCGGAGCCGACGCGGCGGAGCAGAAAGAGCAGCAGCACCGAACCGGCGATCGCGATGAGGAGGCCGGTGAGGCTGAAGGGGATGAGCCGGTCCTCGCCGGTGGCGAACGCCGAGAGCGAGCCCCCGAGCAACGCGCCGCCGACGCCGATCACGATGTTGGTCAGACAACCCCGCCGCGGATCGCCCCGCAGCCGCCCGGCCAGCCAGCCCGCCAACGCGCCGAAGATGATCCACGAAGCGATGCCCATCGCCGGTTGCCCCTCCCGCGAGTCTCCCCCGTAGTGTAGCGGCCATCGGGCGGCGTCCCGTCTGCGGAAACGCGCCGCGTGGCGCGGGCCAGTCGGTATACTCGCCGCCGGGTCGGATGAAAGGGCGGGGCAGACGATGGATCTCGATATTCGCGCATTGGTCGGCGGCGAGATCAGCGACCGCCTGCCGCAGACGCCGCACGAACTGCGCTACAACCGGGCCCGGGTGGACGACCTGATGGTGAGGATCCGCGGCGGGGACCGGATCGACCTGCTCGCGGAGTTGCTCAACTGCGTCGACTGGCGGGTCTCGTTCGTCGAGGACGACGGCCAGCCGATCACCCTGGAGGACATCACCCGGTTGATGGCCTACTACCGGACCAAGTTCAGCGACGTGGGGTTGCTCTATCTCGCCGAACTGCTCTCGACCGAATTCATGACGGAGCAGCGCGCCCGCGGAGACGTGGAGTTCTCCGAGCGGCTGCTCCAGATCGGACGGGACGAGCCGGAGCTCTGGCAGGAGATCCGGCTCTTCTTCCGGCGCAAGGAGATGGTCACTGGATTGCTCATCCAAGCCCACGCGGCGAGATGGGCCCCGCCGAGCGACGAGCGCGATCCTGGAGCATAGCCGCGCCCCGCTCGGACCGATGCCCTACGCGCCCGCCCGCTCCGCGGCGGCGAGGATCGCCCGGGAGGCGAGGCCCGCGACCATCCGGGCCCGGTAGTCGGTCGTGGCGTGGAGATCCGCGAGCAGGTCGACGCCGTCCGTGGCATGGGCGACCGCGCCCTTGACGGCGGCGGCGTCCAATCTCGCGCCGCGCAGGGAAGCCTCGACCGCGGCGGCGCGGAACGGGTTGGCCGCGGCGCCGGTCCCAC
>JBPCRG010000101.1:0-3527 GCA_050997095.1 Thermomicrobiales bacterium
GTGCTGTTGATCCCGTTCGCCAGACGGGTTCGGGTCGTTCCCGACGCGTCACGGACGGACGACGCCCCGTGAGCGGGCGCGTCGCCTGGACCTGCCTCCGGCCCGACTGCGGCGGCGACGACGGACGTGGTACGATCACAACGACACGAAGTGTCGCTACTAACGACAGTTTGAGGTGGCGATGGCCGACGACGCGCCGCAGCCGAAGAAGCTGACGCCCAAGCAAGAGGCGTTCGTGCTGTCCTACATCGGGACGGCACGCTTCAATGCGACCAGGGCGGCGGACTCCATCGGCTACAAGGACGCGGCGAACGCGGGGCACCGGCTGCGTAGAAATGCCGATGTGCGCGCGCGCATCGACGAGCACTTGAACACGATGACCCTGACGGCGTCGGAAGTCCTCGCCGAACTGACCGACGTTGCGTCCGCCGATTGGCGCGACTTCCTGCAATTCAAGTACGGCAAAGAGGGCGAGGTCGTCGACGTGAAGATGGACCTCTCGAACAAGGTCAAGTCCCTGGAACTGCTCGGCAAGCACCACCAACTCTTCAGCGACAACCTCAACATCAACGGCGGCATCGAGATCCGGGAGATCGTCGGCGTGCCCGAGGACGCGGCGTGATCGCCGCTCCGGCCACGACGGTCGATCCCCGGACCCGGCTGCGGGCGATGCCGGGCGCCGACCCGACGATCCGCTACGAGCCGTTCGGCGCGGCCCGCGACGTCTTCTTCTGCCACGACGCCGAGGTGGTCCTTGACGGCCCGGCAGGCACCGGAAAGTCGCTGGCCTGCCTGAAGAAGCTCGACCGCAACGCCGTCAAGTACCCCGGCAGCCGGCAGTTGATCGTCCGCAAGACGCGCACGTCGCTGACGCAGTCCGCGCTGGTCACGTTCGAGAAGCAGGTGATCGTGCCGGGCGGACGCGTCCGCTTCCACACCACGCAGCAAGCCTACCTGTACCCCAACGGATCGATCATCGTCGTCGGCGGGCTCGACAAGGACTCCAAGGTCATGTCGAGCGAATACGACGCGATCTACGTCCAGGAGGCGACCGAACTCGCCGAGTCCGACTGGGAGGCGCTGACGACGCGCCTCCGCAACGGCGTGATCCCGCACCAGCAACTGCTCGGCGACTGCAACCCGGTCGCGCCGACGCATTGGCTCAATCAGCGATGCCTCGCCGGGAAGACGACGCGCCTGCTCTCCCGGCACGAGGACAACCCGTCGATCTGGGATCGGACGCTGCGGGCATGGACCCCGCGCGGCGTCTCCTACATCGCCAAACTCGACGCGCTTTCCGGCGTCCGCCGCGAACGGCTGCGGTTCGGGAAGTGGGTCGCGACCGAGGGGCAGGTCTTCGACCTCTGGCGGCGCGAGGTCCACGTCGTCCGGCGCGACCGGCTCGCCGAGCTCGGGTTCGGCGGCGCCCGCCACGTCGCCGGCGTCGACTGGGGCTACACCAAGCCGGGAGCCATTGGCGTCTGGGCGATCGGCAGCGACGACCGGATGGCGCTTGTCCACGAGGTCTACCAGACCCGGCGCACCCAGGAGTGGTGGACGGCGAAGGGGCGCGCTCTCATGCAGGCGTACGACATCGGTCCGTTCGTCTGCGACCCGTCGGAACCGGCCTACATCGCCGCGTTCCGGGAGGCGGGGCTTGACGCGGTCCCGGCCCGCAACGACATCCTGCCGGGCATCACCGCCGTCCAGGAGCGGCTCACGGTGGCCGGCGACGGGCGGGCGCGGCTCTACGTCGTCGAGGACGCGCTGGAGACGACCGATCCCGCGCTGCTCGACGCGCATCTGCCGACCGGGTTTCTCGACGAGATCGACGCCTACGTCTGGGCGAAGGACGCGACGGGGCGCAAAGAGAAGCCGGTCGACGACGCGAACCACGCCATGGACCCGCTGAGGTACGTCGCCCTCTACCTCGACAACAGCCCCGCCGGCTGGGCCGACGTCGCCGCCGAGACCGACCTCGGCGCGTTCTTCGGGGGGCGCTGACCATGCGCGGCTGGCTGACCGACGAGCGCAAGAGTCTGATCGTCGGGCTGCTGATCACCGCCGTCGTCGGCGGCTGCGGCGTCCTGCTCACCGCCTGGGCGCTGCTGGCGCTCCTGCTCGGCACCGTCGACCTCGCGCGATGGATCAGCGGAGGGCTCTCCTGATGACGCCGTACTACGAGCAGGACGGGATCACCATATTCAACGCGGATTGCCGCGACGTGCTGCCGACGCTGGCTGCGGGGTCGGTCGATCTGGTGCTGACTGATCCTCCGTATGGCATTTCCTATCGAGGCGGCGTCGGCGGAAACCTCATCCACTCCAAGAAGCATCGCAAACAGGAACGAGTCGTCGGCGACGACGAACCGTTCGATCCCACTCCGCTGCTCGCGTTTCCCAACGTCGCCATGTTTGGCGCTCAGCACTACGGCAGTCGTCTTCCCGATGGCGGGACGCTCCATGTGTGGGACAAGCGTGGCGATTACAAGCCTGTCCACACGTCCGACTTTGACACGGTGTGGATCAATCGCAAGGAGCCGGGCCGCATCCTGCGGTGCGTCTGGCGGGGCATCTGCCGTGAGACGGAGGCTCAACAAAAGATCGTCCATCCGACACAAAAGCCCATCCTTGTCGTCTCGTGGATTCTGGCGATGTTCCCGAGCGCAACAGCAATCCTCGATCCGTACATGGGGTCGGGCACGACGCTGGTTGCGGCGAGGCAGGCCGGCCTCCGCGCCATCGGGATCGAAATCGAAGAAAAGTACGCGGAGATCGCGGCCAAGCGCCTCCAGCAGTCCGTCATGCAGTTTGAAGGTGCCGCCTGATGGTCGCCCAGCAGGTCATCGGCGCCGCGACGCAGTTCGGCGACAAGGTCCTCCGCTCCTCCGTCCAGATCGCCGCCGACCAGTCGGGGCAGGGCTTCGGCCCCACCCCCGACCGCTACGCGCTCAACGAGGCCTACTACGCCAACGCCGCCTACGAGCAGCGGACCCGCGGCACGGTCAACCGCGCCAACCTGCCCCGCAACCTGCGCTCGGTCCTGGCCCTGGTCAAGCCCGCCGTCGACTGGTGGCCCGGCCACCTCTACCCCGGCGTCTGGACCCGCGACGGCCGGGCGGCCGGCAACGGCCGCGGCAACCGCGTCGCCTACGACGAGGGCACGCCCGAGGAGGTCCGGCTCGCGGGCCAGACGGCGCTCGGCTGGGGCGGCTGGGACCGCGACATCCTGGTCTACGCGCTGCACGGGGCGATGCTCGGCGAGGTCTTCACGGAGGTCAAGGTCGACTGGGTCCGGGGCAAGGTCTACCCGGTCCTCCACCACCCGCGAAACGTCCGGGAGCTGGCGTGGGACTACTCCGGCAACCGGACGATGTACCACCTCGTCATCCCGCAGCGCGACGACCAGGGGCACGCCTACGACTGGGGGATGCGCGTCGACAAGGAGACGATCCGCACGTTCCGGGACGACACGCCCCATGGCTACGACGGCGAGCCGGCCGCGATCCCCAACCCGTGGGGCTTCGT
>JBPCRG010000296.1:0-3847 GCA_050997095.1 Thermomicrobiales bacterium
TCCGGCGAGTGGCTCGAAGTCTCCTCATGCTCCAGCTTCCTGGACTTCCAGGCGCGGCGGGCCAACCTCCGGTTCCGCCCCGCAGGCGGCGGAAAGGCCCAGTTCCTGCACACGTTGAACGGCTCGGGCCTCGCCCTCCCCCGCACCGTCATCTCGATCATCGAGAACTACCAGTGCGAGGACGGCTCGTTCGACGTGCCGGACGTGCTCCAACCGTACATGGGCGGTCTCACCAACATCGGACCGCAGAAACCGATCGGCCCGGCGAGATGACGCGCCATTCGTCGACGCGTCGAAGCGAGGAGTCGGCACAATCGTCCATAGGAGACCGGCGCCCTCGTTCACCGTCTTTTGCTGCGGTATACTCGGCTTCCGGCGCCGGCGCGGTCTCGACTTCCGTGTGAAGAGTCAGGGGGCCACGCGGAGAGGTGGCCGAGCGGTTTAAGGCGGCTGTCTTGAAAACAGCTGAGTGAAAGCTCCGGGGGTTCGAATCCCTCCCTCTCCGCCGTCGGGTGTCGGTCAACGTGGTGTCGGGAGCACGGGAAGGTGCCAGAGAGGTCGATCGGGGCCGCCTGCTAAGCGGTTGTGCGGGCTTAAATCCGTACCGAGGGTTCGAATCCCTCCCTTCCCGCCGGAACGGCGACCAATGCGGACGTTGCCCCGCCATCGCCCGCGTCCTATACTCGGTTGCGGTGAGCGCCTGTAGCTCAGGGGATAGAGCGTTGGGTTGCGGACCCAAAGGCCGCAGGTTCGATTCCTGCCAGGCGTACCCTCAAAGCCGTCCCGTCGCAGGACCGGACGGCTACATTGTTTCCCGCCGATGCGTGACGAAAAGGCGAACGGCCCCAGTCGCAACCTGCCCGCCGGTTTGGTACACTCGCGGGTGGAGAGGTGTCCGAGTGGTTGATGGTGCCGCTCTCGAAAAGCGGTCTGGTGATGAGCCAGCGGGAGTTCGAATCTCCCCCTCTCCGCCGCCCCGGCCGGCTGAAAAGTCGGCCACTCTCGTGTCTGGAAGGGTCGCATAGTTGGCCTAGTGCGCGCGACTGGAAATCGCGTATGCGGTGAACCCGCATCGAGGGTTCGAATCCCTCCCCTTCCGCCCCGCCTACGTCTCCCGCCGCATCCGCTCCAGCATCGCGTCGATCTCCGCCCTCCGAGGCATCGACCGCTGCGCCCCGGCCACCGTGCATGCCAGCGACCCGGCGGCGACCCCTGCCCGGATCGCCCCCTCGTCGGACGCCCCGTCGGCCAGGCGCGCCGCGAACGCGCCGCAGAACGCGTCCCCCGCCCCCGTCGAGTCGATCGGGCCGATCTCCGGCGCCGCCACCCGCACCTCACGGTCGCCGATCACGGCCAACGCTCCCGCCGCCCCCAGCGTCACCACGACCATCGACGGTCCCAGTGCCCGCAGTCGACGCGCGGCCGCCGCCCAGTCGCCGTCGCCGCTCCCCCCGAGCAGTTCGGCCGCTTCGCTCTCGTTGACGACGAGCACATCCGCCGATGGCACGAGGGCGAGGCCGTCGGCGGGCTCCGGCGTCGCGTTGAGCACGATTCGCGCTCCAAGCGTCCTGCCTGCCGCGAACAGCCTCCGCAGCGCCTCGTGCGGCAGCTCGAGCGTTGACAGGATCACCGCCGGGGCCGTCCGCCGCGCCGACGCGACCGCGCCATCGATCGTAACGTGCGCGGTCGCCCCCGGCACATAGGCGATCCGGTTCTGGCCGCTCTCCTCGACCGTGATCAGCGCCACCCCCGAGGCCACGCCCTCGACGATCGCGACGCTCTCGGTGTCGATCCCGTCCGCGCGCAGATCGGCCAGGCGCTGGAGGCCGAAGTCGTCCGTCCCCAGTCCGCCGAGCATGGCCGTCGGCGCCCCGCTCCTCGCCGAGGCCAAGGCCTGATTCGCGCCTTTCCCCCCGCCGAAGACGTCGAACGCGGACCCCGTCACCGTCTCGCCGGATTCGGGCGCGCGTTTCACCCGCGCGACCAGATCCGTGTTGATCGCGCCTGCCACCAGGACCGCTCCGCTCCTCATCCCGCCGTCTCCGATCCTCGGGGCGCACGACGCCGGAACGGCCTCCACCGCAGCGCCGACCGTCTCACCTCGCGCCAGGCGATCCGTCCGCTCGTCTGCCCCGCGGAGTCCACCGTCCGCCGCCCGAAGTGCTCGGCCAGATAGAGGTCCGTGACCACATGCACCGACTTCGCCGCCGAGGGCGCCGACCGCTCGAACTCCGCCGCGAACTCGTACGGGGTCATCGTCGGATCGGGCTCGATGCCCCAGAGGCGCCCCACCCGGCGCGTCCGCGCGTAGAGCGCCGCCGCCGGCGGGAGCCCGCGAAGGCCCCGCATCCAGATTCCGTACCCGATCGCGGAGAACAGGACGACGCCAAGGACGGCGGCGAGGATCGCGACACCCCGCTTCCCCCCGAGGCTGTCCAGCAGCCCGGAGGTTTCCGGCGGATCGGCGACGGTCGCCGCGGGGGCCGGGGCAGCCGTCGCCGTCGGGGCTGCAGGCGTCTCCGCCGGGGGCGGACTGGCGACCGCGAATGGGCCGGGGGTCGCGACGCTCTCAGTCGCCGGGATCTTCTCGCCGTAGGCGAACGGCGCCTGCCCGGCGGTCGGCTCGAAGGGAATCCAGCCGAACGTCGGGAAATAGGCCTCGACCCAGGTGTGCGCCTGCTTTTCGCGGGACAGGAAGGCCCCGTCCTGCTCGCCGCCGGCGGCTCGGTAGCCGCCCACCATCCGGGTCGGAACTCCGAGCGTCCGCAGCATGACCGCCATCGACGACGCGTATTGCTCGCATCTGCCGACCTTGCTCGTGAAGAGGAAGTAGTCGACGAAATCCTGATCGTCCGGGGCCGGATCGCTGTTCAGCGCATAGGTGAACGAGGTTTGCAGATACTGCTGGATCGCCCACGCCTGATCGAACGGCGTCGCCGCCCCCGATTCGGCGACGATCCTGGAGGCCAGCGCCCGGGTCCGCTCCGTGACGGTCGTGGGAAGCTGGAGGTATCTGTCCGTGACCCAGGTCGGGTAGGCGCTCCCCGCGGCCTGCAGGTCCTCGCGCGTGGCCTGACTCCCCAGCCCGACCACCCGGTACCTGTCCCCCGCCCGCAGTCCGCGCGCCGGGACGATCACCTCGAGGTCGTCGTAGACCGGCAACCGCCCCGTAAACCGCACGGACGGGCGTCGGCTCGCGTCGACGTCGATCTTGACCGCAACCGGAAACTCGGCCAGATGTCCGATCTTCGCGGCGACCGCATTCCGAACTCCCGGGTCCACGATCTGAATTCCGCCGCTTGCCGCCGTCTCGAACGTCGCCGACTTGAGGTCCAGCACGAGCGATTGCAGATCGACGGGCAGGCTCGCCGCGTCCACGGCGGCGACGTCGACCTGACGGTCGATCCCCATCCACCCCATGAACCCCCGCGCCGGCTCGCTGATCGCCAGGAACGTCTCGATCGTCAGCGCCGGCCCCGGATTGCCCTGAAGCATCGTCACGATGCCGGCGACCGGCTCCCGCTCCGACGTCACGTCCGGGCTGTAGGGCGTCGACTGGTTCGCGGCGAACGAGATCGGCGACGACTGCTCGCCGCTCCTCCCCCCCGCCCGCCGGTACGTCTCATCCACATGGGTCGCCCAGACATGCCCGTCGAAATAGTCCCAGCGCCGCGCCGCCAGATAGTGGTTCGACGCCGCCTGCAGCGACGCGACCGGCGAATCGCTCAATTTCAGCTCCTGCCCGATCTTGAACGACGCGGGGAACGTGTTGTAGCTCCCGGCGCTCGCTCCGTCGTGGGAGGGCAGGCCCGCGTCCTGCCAGGCGGTTTCGGCTCGGTTCAGCACC
>JBPCRG010000347.1:0-2646 GCA_050997095.1 Thermomicrobiales bacterium
CTGGCTGGGCGGTGAGCCGTGAGCGTGTGCTCGCCAAATGAGATCCCTTCGGCGACCCGGCTCCCTTCGACGTGCCCAAGCCGATTGCAGAACGGAATTATACCCCACGCCCATCGGCGAGCCCGAATTTTGATGCGTCCATAGCGCCCCCCCGAAGGCGACCTGGTCAGTAGTCGCCGCCGAGGAACGGTCGTCCCTTGATCCCGTCCGCCGGTCCGATCAACCCCTCGTCCTCCATCTGCTCGATCAGGCGGGCGGCGCGGTTGTAGCCGATCCGCAGCTTGCGCTGGAGCATCGACGCCGATGCGGTGCCCTGGCTGCGGACCATCTCCTTGGCCTGCGCCATCAGCGGGTCGTCCTCGCCGTCACCCTCCGCGTCGGCGGCGTTGCTCTCGAGACGCAGCCATTCCGCCGCGTATTGAGGGATCGGCGTGACTTCATGCCAGTGGTTGACGATGTACTGCACGTCCTTGTCTTCGACGAACGCGCCTTGGATCCGCTGGGGCTTCGCCGCGTCCGGCGGAAGGAAAAGCATGTCCCCCCGTCCGAGCAGCCGCTCCGCGCCCGGCATGTCCAGCACCACCCGGCTGTCGGTGAGCGAGGTCACGGCGAAGGCGATCCGCGCGGGCACGTTGGCCTTGATCAGGCCGGTCAGCACATCCACCGAGGGGCGCTGGGTGGCGATGATGAGGTGGATCCCGGCAGCCCGGCCCATCTGCGCCAGTCGGCAGAGCAAGCTCTCCACGTCTTCGGGAGCCGTCATCATCAGGTCGGCGAGCTCGTCGATCACCACGACCAGATAGGGGACGACTTCGGCCCCGCTCTCGTCCGCCATCTTCATCCGGTATCCGTCGAGGTTGCGGACACCGAGCTTCGAGAAGAGCGTGTATCGCCGCTCCATCTCCAGCAGGACCAGCCGGAGCGCTCCCGTCACCTTGTCCATCTCGGTGACGACCGGGCACTGCAGGTGCGGGACGCCGTTGTACCCCGTCAGCTCCACCATCTTCGGATCGATCATCAGCATCTTGAGCTGATCGGGGCCCCTCGACAGCAGAAACGTCGAGATTATCGCGGTCAGGCAGACGCTCTTGCCCGAGCCGGTCGCCCCCGCGATCAGGAGATGCGGCATCTTGGTCAGATCGTGGATGACGTAGTTTCCGTGCACGTCCCGGCCCAGGGGAATGGGCAGCTTGAATTCCCTCCGCGCGAACGACGGCGATTCGAGCGTCTCCCGCAGCCCGACCGTCGCCACCTTCGCGTTCGGCACCTCGATGCCCACCCGCGCCATCCCGGGCACCGGCGCCTCGATCCGGATGCTGGGCGCCGCCAGCGCCAGCGCCAGATCGTTCTGGAGCTCGGTGATGCGCCGGACTTTGATGCCGACGCCCGGCTCCAAGGTGTATTGGGTCACGGCGGGCCCGGGGTTGATCTCGCGAACCCGGGCTTCGACCTTGAAGCTTGCCAGCGTCGATTCGATCCGCCGCGCCTTCGTCGTCAACTCCCCTTCGTCGAGCACCACCCCCTCGTACTGGGCCAGCTTCGCCACGTCGGGACGCGGCAGCGGCTTCCCCGCTGCGAGCGTGGCCGTCGGCGGCGCGATCGACGTGGGCGTTTCGGAAGCCTCGGCAGGCGGACCGTCTTTCGGTCGGTTGATCAAGGGCGGACTCGCGGGTACCGGCGGGGGCGGGGCGACGATCGCCCGCCGGACGAGGACGGGCGTCACGCTCACTACTGGCGCTTCGATTCCTTTTGGAAAATCGTGTTCGTTCCCGTCCAGAACGCCCCGCGGGTGATTTCGGTGGGGAGCCAGCGAGCGAAGATCTGCGACGAACGTCTTGATGTCCGTTCCGGTCAGCAGAAACACCGCCACGGTCCCGACGACGAAGAGCAGCAGTCCACCCCCGACCGAGCCCAGGAGCGAGGAGACGGCGGACGCCGTCGCTTTGCCCGAAAACCCTCCTGCGCGATTGTCGCCTTGCCCGTTCGCGAGCGCGATCAGTCCGACCGCGGAGAGCTGGAACAGCGTTCCGCCGACGTAGTGGCGGGCTGTCAAGACCGGCGTCAATTCTGCGGCGAAGCAGCGATAGGCGAGCAGCGCGAGAAGAATCGGAATGACGAACGTGCCGCCCCCGAACAAGCTGTGAAGCGCCCGACTCCACAGATGCACGAGACGTCCATCCTCGCTGCCGGTCCACAGCATCCAGGCGGTGAGCGCTGCGGCGAGGATCGTCACGATTCCGGCGGCTTCCCGGCGCAATCGTTCCGGGACGGAGATGTCCGGCAGCGATCGGCGCAAGCCGCGACCGGCGGCCTTGATCCGGCTCGAGAAAGGCTTCGTCTCTTCCCCCGCCCTCGCGGCCGACTTTGTCGTCTTGGATGCCGCACTCGACCGCATCGGCGTTTGCGTGGCCATCACACCGTCCTTCGGAATCGATTCCGGTTCGAAGTCACTGACGCAAAATGAGTGTACGTTCAATGCGTACGTGTAGTATACATCCCTGAGGCCATCCTGCGCTCCGGCGGTTGACTCGCAAGAAATCCGTCCCTTTTCGGGAATCGTCCCATTGACCCAATTCTGCGCGGGGCAATATACTCCCTCCGTTTCCAGCGATGGAGAGTTGAGTGTCCGCGTTGGCTCAACGTTCA
>JBPCRG010000368.1:0-3177 GCA_050997095.1 Thermomicrobiales bacterium
TGGCGATGGTGTCGACACCCTCTTTCAGCGACCGGCGCGCTGACTCGCTGAACTGAATCTGTTTGGCCACAGGAATCTCTCCTCTATTCTCATTGTCCGTCTGTCGACGGACGACATGCGCGTCGAACGGTTCCGGATCGGACCTACAGGAGGACGGCGAGGATGTCCTTCTCGGCCAGAATCAGGAGCTCTTCCTCGTCCAGCTTGAACTCGGTGCCGGCGTACTTCGCGAAGAGCACGATGTCGCCGACCTTGACGTCCATCGCGATTCTGGCGCCGTCATCGTCGCGTCGACCTTCGCCGGCGGCCATGATCGTGCCCCGCTGCGGCTTCTCTTTGGCCGTGTCCGGCAGCACGATGCCGCTCTTGGTGGCCTCTTCGCGCGGCTGCGGCTTGACGACGACCCGGTCGCCGAGCGGCTTCATCTTGATCGAACCATTGTCCATCTCTGTCCGAACCTCCTATGCTGGTGCGTGATTCGCCGCCTTGGGCCAGACGCCCGCGAAAGCTCCTCGATAACGACGCCTACGATCCTACCACGCCCGTTGGCACTCTTCAAGCATGAGTGCCAACGCTCAAGCGGGACCCGAATCCGACGATCTCCACCCGCCTTGGGCTGCATGCTAAAATCCCGCCCGACGATAGATCACAATGGTTTGGATTTCGACGAGGTCAAATCCATCGAGGCGGCAGTGCAGCCGTTGCTTCGGCCTGACGGCCGACCTTTGTCCGATCCGAATCGCGGAGGTCATGGTGCAGACACAACGTCAGCCGACGGATTTTCTCGCGGCGCGCGTCCGAGCCGCAGCGCCCTCCCCCACTCTGGCCGTTTCGGACAAGGCGAGGCAGCTCCGCGCCAAGGGGATCGACGTGATCGACCTCGGCGGCGGCGATCCCGACTTCATCACTCCCGAGCACGTCCGGGCCGCCGCCGCCGACGCGATGAACGCCGGCGACACCCATTACGTGGCGAGCAACGGCACCCCGGCCCTGCGCAAAGCCATCGCCACCAAGCTCCTCCACGACAACGGCCTGACCTACGATCCCGCCGAGATCGTCGTCACCCCCGGGGGCAAGCAGGCCCTCTTCGAAGCCGCGCTGGCGCTCGTGGAACCGGGCGTCGACGTGATGGTGCTCGAACCCGCTTGGGTCTCCTACGTGCCGATGGTCGAGTTGGCGGGCGGTCGGGTGGTCCACGTCGCGCTCGACCCCGACGACCGCTGGCGCGTGACCCGCGAGATCCTCGAGGCGAACGTCACCCCCGCCACCCGGGCGCTGATGGTCAACTCGCCAAACAACCCGACCGGGCGCGTGCTCGACGCGGACGAGCTGGGCGCGATCGTCGAGTTCGCGATCGCCCACGACGTGCTCGTGCTCACCGACGAGATGTACGAGAAGATCCTCTACGACGGCCGGACGCACAAGAGCCTCGCGTCATTTCCCGGCATGTGGGAGCGGACGCTGACGTTCAACGGCCTGTCGAAGGCGTACGCGATGACGGGATGGCGGGTCGGATATGTCGCCGGTCCGCGGGTCTTCATCGACGAGATCGCCAAGGTGCACAGCCATTCCGTGACGCATGCGACATCGTTCGCCCAAGCCGGCGGCGTCGCCGCGCTGACCGGTCCGCAGGACTTCATCGGAGGCATGGTCGGGGCGTGGGACCGACGCCGGCGGATGGTCTCCGCCGGGCTCGGCGGCGTCGAAGGCATCGTCTGCCCGTCGGCTGAAGGCGCCTTCTACGCCTTCGCCGACATTCGGGCCAGCGGTCTCGACTCGGTCACGTTCGCCGACCGCGCGCTTCAGGAGGCCCACGTCGCGGTGGTCCCGGGGGTCGCGTTCGGCGCCGCCGGCGAGGGCCACATCCGACTCTCGTTCGCGACCGGCGACGACCTCCTGAGCGAAGCGGTCAAGCGGTTGGGCGACTGTTTCGGCCGATAGGAGACGCCCGTCGACCGGCCGCCATCGGGTCGCCGCGTCTGCCGAAGCGTCGTCGTCCGCGTTTTGACGTCGAGATTGAAGGGAACGAACGTGCGCGTCGAGCAACGTCTCCAGGAACTTGGGATCGTCCTGCCCGCTCCGGTGAAACCGATCGCGACCTATGTCCGCCATCTGCGGACGGGCAACCTGCTCTTCATTTCGGGGACCGGGCCGACCAATTCGGCGCCGACCGGCAAACTCGGCCAAGACGTCAGCGTCGAGCAGGGCGCGGCGGTCGCGAGGGAAGTCGGCCTGCAGATCATCGCGACGATCAAGGACGCCTTGGGCAATCTGGACCGCGTCACCCGCGTGGTCAAGATCCTCGGCATGGTGAACTCGGCGCCGGATTTCGCGGACCAGCCCAAGGTGATCAACGGCTGCTCAGACCTGATGGTCGAGGTCTTCGGCGAGGTCGGCCGCCACACCCGCTCCGCCGTCGGCATGGGCGCGCTCCCGGGAAACATCGCGGTCGAGATCGAGTGCATCGTCGAAGTCGAGTAGTCTCATTCCCCTCTCGCCGCGGTTCGCCGCCAACACCGCCCGCAATGGTCGGCGTTCTCGTCCATAGGAGTCTCGTGCCATGGAATCCAAGCGCGTGCCGGTCACCCGCGAAGGGCTGGAGCGGCTGAAGACCGAACTCGACGAGCTGAAGAACGTGAAGCGTCCCCACATCGTCACGGTGGTCGCGGAGGCGCGCTCGCACGGAGACCTGCGCGAGAACGCGGCGTACGACGCCGCGCGCATCGACCAGATGATGAACGAGAAGCGGATCTCCGATCTCGACGCGCTGCTCCGCAGCGCTATCGTCCTCGACGAGCAGAAGGCCGCCAACTCCGACTCGGTGCAACTCGGCGGCACCGTCGTCGTCGACTTCGACGGCCTGGAGGAGACCTACAGGATCGTCGGCGCGATCGAGGCGAAACCCGCCGCCGGCCTGATCTCGAACGAATCGCCGATCGGGCGCGCCCTGCTAGGCAAACGTCCGGGACAGACCGCCAAGGTCTCGACTCCGGGTGGCATGACCACCCTCAAGATCCTTCGGATCAACAAGTAGGCCGGTCGGCTCGCCGAGGACGCGATACGCCGAGGCCCCCCCGACGCGTGGGGGGAGGGGCGGGGGGGCGCCCCCCTCTCCCCCCCCTCCCTCTCCCGCGGGGGGGGGGTTTTCTCCCTCCCCAACCCCCCCCACCCTTCCCC
>JBPCRG010000532.1:0-3284 GCA_050997095.1 Thermomicrobiales bacterium
GAGCCTGGTCATCGGGCGTTCGTCCGCGAGGTCGGTCAACACCTCGGCGAGGACCCGATCCTGGGCGCCCGTCAAGGCAAATGGCAGGGAGGCGCGGAACAGGTCCAGCGACGATGCGTCGGCGGGCATCGCGATGCCGGTCGAATTCTTCCGCTCGCGACGGCGGCGGACCATGCCCAGCTGGAGCAGGAAGAGGCTGTCGAACGCCAAACGCCGATGCGCCTCGTCGAGACTCGACGTCCGAACGGGAAAATGCACCTGCTCGTAGGCGTCCACGAGCGGGAGCAGCGACTGCGCCGCGAAGACGAGCGGCGGCAGGAATTCCTCGACGGTCGATTTCGTCGCGTCCAGCGCGGCGCGGGTGAGCCAGCGCATGGTTTTCTGCGCGATGCCCTTGGTCAGGGGATAGACGGGCGTGAGCCTGCCGGTCGACAGCCCCGGGCCTTCGACGTGCTCCCACTCGGGGCCGGTGAACGAGGGCGGGCCGTACCCGGCGTCGAGCAGGCCGCTGACCGTGATCCGGTCGCCGATCTGGACCTGTTTGGCGATGAAGATGTTGAACCACGTGACCCGGACCCAGCCCGTCTCGTCGGCGAGCCGGATCATGACGCGGGGGCGGCCGGGTCCGCGGATCTCGCGGAGGTCGACGACCTCGCCGCGGACGGTCACGTGGTCCCGCGCGCCGAAGCCGGTGATGGAGCCGATGTCGCCGGCCTTCGTGTAGTCGATGTACGTCCGCGGGTTGAGCGACAGCAGATCGGCGACCGTCTCGACGCGGAGATTTGCGAGTTTCTTCGCGACCGAATCGCCGACGCGGGGCAGGGCGGTGACCGGTGCTTCGTTCCGGATCTGGCTGATCGGAGGTGCGACCGGGGGCGGTCGGCGCAGGGGGGCGGGGATCCGCCCCGGGGCGACCGCCTCGCTGAGTTTGCCGACGGGCCGGGTGGGCGCGTCGGCCTGCCTGAAGTCGGGTTCCAGGGCCTTCAGCTCTTCGGCGACGGCGAGCAGCGTAGCCTTGCGGTCTTCGAGGGTCAGGTCGCGGTAGCGGGCGAGGCGGCTGTGGATCTCGGCGAGCGCGGCGTCGGCTTGGCGGGTGTGCGCGAAGATGCGCAGATGGATGAGCGCGGGCATCGCGTCGCGCTCGAGCGTGCGGCCGTTGAAGCCCGCGCGCCACTCGGCCCGCAGCGCGTCGAGCGCGGTCTCCGCCAACTGGGAGGCTGATTGTCGTCTGGCCGATCCGGGAGCGGGGCTGCCGCGGCGTGGAATCACGAAGTTCTCTGCCCTTGCTCCGGGGGTCGCCAAACGGGGGCGCTCCGACGCGTCTGAGTGTAGTCCAACTCCCCTGATCCTACGACGGCGCGCGCATCGCCGCCACGCAGACGGCTCCCGGTCCGGCGTAGGTCGTCAGGACCGGCCCGGCCTCGGTCACGATCATCGCATCGGCGGGCACAAGGTCGGCGAGACGCTGGGCCAGCGCGGCGGCGTCGGCCGGGTTGCCCGCGTGCATCAGGGCGACGAATTCGAGCGGAGCCATCTCCCGGGCGAGTTCGACCATGCGGTCGAGCGCCTTCCTCCACGTGCGCACGCGCTCCAGCGGCAGCACCTCCCCGTCCCGCAAGGTCAGGATCGGCTTGATCGAGAGGACGGAGCCGACCAGTTGCGAGGCTTTGCCGATCCTGCCGCCCTTGTGGACGTACTCCAGCGTGTCGAGCACGACGAAGATCCTCGACCGGTCGCGGGCCGAGAGGGCGGTTTCGACGACATCGGCCAACGGGGCATCTGCTGCGGCCGCCCGCGCGGCGGAGATCGCGATCATCCCGAGTTGCATCGCGGACGTGCCGGAGTCGATCACCTGGATCCGGGCGGGGTCGACCGTCTCGGCGGCAAGTCTCGCCGCGTTGAAGGTGCCGGAGAGCTTGCTGCCCACGGTGATGCAGACGACGTCGGCGTCGGCCTCGATCGCCCGGCGAAACTCCGCTTCGAACGCGGTCACGGGCGGCTGCGACGTCTTCGGCAGATCCTTGGCCGCCTTCAGACGGGTCAGGAATTCCGCGGGACCGATGTCGACGCCGTCGCGGAACGTCTCGTCGCCGAACCGCACCAGCAGCGGGACAATCCGCACCCCCAGCGCGGCCGCGATCTCTTTCGGAATGTCCGACGTCGAATCGGTGACGATCACGACCGGACGCGAGGGGGTGGTCACGGCGTCGCCTCTCCTTCAAAGACACAGACCCCGACGGCTCCGGGTCCGACGTGGGCGCCGATCACCGGGCTGAACTGGGCGGTCGTCATTCGCTCGGGCGGGAAGAGCGGGCTGAGGTCCGCCATGATCCTGGCGAGATCGTCCTCGTTCGAGCTGTGCAGCAGGGTGAGCTCCTCGATGCGGGGGAGGCCCTGGACGAAGCGCGCCAAGCCTTCGATCGCCTTGGCCCGGGTGCGGGTCCGCTCGTAGGGGACGATCAGCCCCTCGTCGACGCGGAGGAGCGGCTTCAGCTGCAGCAGCGTGCCGAGCAGCGTCCGGGCGCGGCCGATCCTGCCTCCGCGGTGGATATAGTCCAGCGAGTCAACGAGGAAGAGCAGATGGTGGAGCTGAGTTTCGGCGCGCAGGGTGCGGACGATCTCCCCCGCGGTTTGCCCGGACCGCGCCAGCCGCGCCGCTCGGAGCACCTGGAGCCCCAGCCCCATCGAGGCGTTCAGGGAGTCGACGATCTCGACGCGGACGAGGCCGGAGACGGCCTCCGCCGCGATCGTCGCGGACTGGATCGTGCCGCTCAGTTTCGAGGAGATCAACGGGGCGATGATCGTGTCGTGATCGACCGCGAGCGCGCGGAAGATCTCTTCGAAGACCCCTGCCGACGGCTGCGACGTGGTGGGCGGGTCCGTCGTCCGATGCAACCGCGACATGAATTGCTCGGTGGTAATGTCGATCTGGTCGCGGAACGTCTCGGGACCGAAATGGACGTTGAGCGGCGCGACCGTGATCTCGTGCCGAAGGAGGAGGTCGCCGCTCAAGTTCGACGTGCTGTCGGTGACGATCGCGATGCCGCGCGGCGCGGAGGGCGCGGCGCTACTCAACCGAGATCACGAAGCGATAGTGCGGCTGTCCCCCCTCGTACACCTCGGTCGCGGCGTCCGCGAACCGCTCGTCGATCGCTCGGAGGAGGGGGTCGGCGTCGGCGACGGCGGCTCCGTCGCCGGTGAAGATGGTGATCAGTCCGGCCGAGTCGGCGCCGGCCTGGGCGAGCGAGGCGCAGGCGACGGCGACCTCGTCGTCGCCGGCGGCG
>JBPCRG010000648.1:0-9849 GCA_050997095.1 Thermomicrobiales bacterium
CGGCGATCTCCCGGTCGAGCAGTCGGATCTCCGGCGATCCCGGATTCATCGGCAGCAGGGTCGCCAGCGACCCCATCGCCTCGAATCCGTCCATCCCCGACGCATCGGAGGTGACGAGCATCGTGCACGGCCGCGGCGCCCCCGCGGCCGCCAGCGCCGACGCGATCGCCAATCGGTTCGCGGAGGCGGCGAGTCCGGCGTCGATCACGGTCATCCCCGAGGCGCGCAGAGCCGGCAGCACCGCCCCCGCGATCACCCGGTCCTGGATCCGATCGATCGCCACCTCGCCGACCGCCCGCAACTGGGGGAGCGGCCCGGCGAGGACGGGCGGGATCGGCATCGGGGCGGAGCACGGAGGGATCGGGCGCGCAGGGACGCCTGCCGCCGCCAACGCCTCGATCAACCGTTTCTCTTCCACCCGCACCCGTGCGCAAAGCATGCCCGCCGTTTTGTCCACCACTCTCTCCGTTCGTTGTTTTTAGCTCTGAGCTTCGGGCTTTGAGCTTTGGGAAGAACGTTGTGCGCTCGTCCCGCGAAGCTCAGAACTCACGGCTCACTGCCCGTCAGTTATTCTCCCCAGTCTTCGCCCTCTTCGGGGGCCAGCGCGACCTTGATCGGGTTCGCGCCGACGACTTCCAACTCCACCCCGCACTCCGGACAGACGACGATCTCGCCCATCTCGACCGCACCGGCCTCGAATTCCGCACCGCACTCAGGACACGCAACCATCGCGACTCGACCCCTTTTCTTCGATAGAATTCCGGCGGAACCGCCGTGATCCCGCCCGCCGTCGTCGTGTGCGAATGCACCTGCCCCGTGTCAGCAGAGCAGGTGCATGAGCAGCGCCTTATGCATGTGCAGGCGATTCTCCGCCTGGTCGAAGATGACCGACTGGGCGCCGTCGGCGACCTCGGCGTCGGCCTCCTCGCCGCGGTGCATCGGCAGGCAGTGCATGAAGATCGCGCCCGGCTTCGCGGCGGCCATCACCGCGGCGGTCACTTTGTACGGCGCCAATGCGACCGCCCGGGCCGCGCCGTCGACCTGACCCATGCTGACGTGGACGTCGGTGTAGACCGCGTCCGAGTCGGCCACGGCCGCCATCGGGTCGGACGTGACGGAGATCGTCGCGCCGCTCGCGGCCGCCAGCCACGACGCCTGGGTGAGGATGTCGCGCGGCGGCTGATGGCCCACCGGCGACGCGACGGTGACGCTGACGCCCATCGCCGCGCCGTCGAGAATGAGCGACGAGGCGACGTTGTTGCCGTCGCCGAGATAGGCGAGCTTCAGGCCTTTGAGCGCGCCGAACCGCTCCTGCAGCGTCATCATGTCCGCCAACGCCTGGCAGGGGTGGCAGCGGTCGGTCAACCCGTTGATCACCGGCACCGTCGCGTTCTCCGCCAGCTCGACGATGTCGGTGTGCTTGGCGACGCGGGCGACCAGCACGTCCACGAGTCGGCTCAGCACCTTCGCCGTATCCGCGATCGTCTCGCCGCGGCGAAGCTGAAGGTCGTTCATGCACAGGAAGAGCGCGTGCCCGCCGAGCTGGGCCATCCCCGACTCGAAGGCGACCCGCGTCCGCGTGCTCGGATGCTGGAAAATCATGCCGAGCGTCTTGCCGGAGAGATAGGTGTGCGCCTCGCCCCGCCGCTGCATCCGTTTGAGCCGGACCGCGGTCTCCAGGACCTCGGCGATCTCGTCGGGCGTCAGATCGGTGTCGTCGACGATGCTGCGGCCCTTCATCCGGGCCCCGATCGAGAAGATCTTCAGCGTCTTCGCGGCGCTCCCGCCCAACGACAGGGTCGGCCGCTCGTCGGCGTCCATGCTCGAGTAGTCGGGCGTGAAGGGCACGGACCGAAGCCGTGGCGACTCGACCCTCGGCGCCGCGGGCGCAGGGGTGGGAACGGGTTGGAACGTGGCGAACGAGGCGTCTTCCATGGTGGCGATCCCTTCAGTCCCGTCAACGACGGGACGCTTCACGTCCGCGGCGAACTGTCGCGAACTGAAGGGGCGAGAGGCGTCAGCCCCCGCGGTACCACCCTTCTTGCCGCGAGGCGGGAGACCGGTCTTCCGACCGTCCTCGCCCCGGGCATCTCTCGGCTGTTGCTGTCGTGGGAGCCACCCACCCGGACCTACTTGACTCTCCGATCGTCGGGGGAGTCTTTCTTCGGCCGGCCGCTCGGAGGCGCGTTCGGAACCGTGTCGCTGGTCCCGGGCTTTCACCGTCCCCGGGTCGCTGATGAGCGTGCGGAACCTACTCTTCCTCGTCAATGCGGGTGAGGACGACAGCGTCGTCCAGATGAATGCAGCTACGTGTTCCAGTGCGATTTCGCGGCTGTGATCTCGGCGACCGTCAACGCATCGTGAACCGACGCGCCGGCCGCCGCAGCGGAGAGCGGGGGAGGCCCCCCGATCCGCTTAGAAAATGCATCATCGCGACACCTCCGCGTCCGCCTGTTGAACCCGTCGATCCCGCATCGCGGCCACCTTGTTCGGCAGGCCGAAGAGCCGGATGAAGCCCTCGGCGTCCGCCTGGCGGTAGACGTCGTCCGCGCCGAACGTCGCCAGATCCTCGCGGTAGAGCCCGTACGGGGAGCGCCGTCCGACCGCGGTCGCCGTCCCCTTGTAGAGCTTAAGCCGCACCTCCCCGGTGACCACCTTCTGCGTCTCGTCGACGAAAGCGTCGAGCGCGCGCCGGAGCGGCGAGAACCAGACGCCGTTGTAGACGAGATCAGCATACGTCAACGCGAGGGTGTCTTTCTGCCGCATTGTTAACTTGTCAAGCGTCAGGTGCTCGAGCTCGCGATGGGCCGTGAGCAGGATCGTCCCGCCGGGGGTCTCGTAGACGCCGCGGCTCTTCATCCCGACCAGCCGGTTCTCCAGCAGGTCGACCCGTCCGACTCCGTGCCTGCCGCCGATCTCATTCAAGGCCACGACGAGTTTGACCGCGCCGAGCCGCTGCCCGTTGACCGCGATCGGCCACCCCTCCTCGAACCCGACGTTCACGTATTCGGGCTCGTCGGGCGCGTCCTCGGGCCGGACCGTAAGGCCGAAGGCGTCCTCCGGCGGCTCGGTCCACGGATCCTCGAGCGCGCCGCCTTCGTGGGAGAGGTGCCAAAGGTTGCCGTCCATCGCGTAGATCTCGGCTCTGGTCGCCTCCCCCGACACGCCGTGCGCCTCGCAGTACGCGATCGCGTCCTCGCGGGAGCGGATGTCCCAGTGCCGCCAGGGCGCGATGATCTGCAGATCGGGCCCGAGCGCCTGATAGGTCAGCTCGAACCGGACTTGGTCGTTGCCTTTGCCGGTGCAGCCGTGGGCGACCGCGTCGGCCCCTTCGAGCAGCGCGGTCTCGACCTGATGCTTGGCGATGATCGGCCGGGCGAACGAGGTGCCGAGCAGGTACTTGCGCTCGTAGACCGCACCCGAGCGCAGCGTCGGGAAGGCGTATTCGCGCAGAAACTCCTCGCGCAGATCCAGCACGTACGCCTTCGACGCGCCGCTGGCGAGCGCCTTCGCCTCCAGCCCGGAAAGGTCGTCCGGCTGCCCGACGTTCGCCGCGAAGGCGATGACCTCGCAGTCGTAGTTCTCCTTCAGCCACGGGATGATCGCCGAGGTGTCGAGCCCGCCCGAGTAGGCGAGGACGACTTTGCCGAGCTTTTGCTTCGTGGTCATGCCTGAAGAGGATGTCGCCGAATCCATGGGAGCCCTCGCGCCGAAAACGAACCGTTGCCCGGAGACCTCCCGGTCAATCGACCGGGCCGAACCGCCTACGCCGAACGGGGAGCGCCCGTTCGGCCGGTACGTGTGCATGGGGTTCGCGTCGAGGGAAGCGTCGTCACGGAATCGCAGCCTTGCCGGTCGAGATGGTCCATCGATTGTGACGTTCATCACAGAGGGTCCAACGTACCCGCACATCCGCGCCGTGTCAAGGCATCGCCGACGGCAAAATCGGGGCTCGGCTCGGCTCGCGCGGGTTCGCCCCCCCGCTTTCCGTGCGAAACGGGCGCGGCTCAGGGCAATGGAACACCGCCCACCCGACGGACGCCATCGACGATGGTAGTCTGTCCGCATCGACGGATCATGCGCGCGGCCGAGGCATCGGCGTCCCGAGGGGTGCGAGGAGCGAATGACGAGACGCGGCGCCCGGATCGACCTTCAGGCGTTTGTCCTGCTGCTCGCGCTGCTGCTGTTGGGAGGATCGGCGGCGGCAGTCGCCGCCGCACCGGCGACGCCGCCCGCGTCGAGCGCCGACCGCCCCTCCTGCCGGGGCGTCGAGGCGGCGGGGCTGCTCCTCGTCGCCGCCTCCTCTCCTTCGGGCGATCCGGCGCCGGGTCTGCGCGTGGTCGATCCCTCCTCCGGCAGGACGCACCGCACGATCGACACGCCGCCCGTCGTCGCGCTCTATCCGACCTCGTTTTCGGGCCATGCGCTCGCCCGCAGCAAGACCGCGCTCCTCCTCGTCGACGCCGTCGCCGGCAGCGCCAAGCCCGTCGATCTTCCGCCGGCGGTCGCGGACGAAATCTACCCAAGCCAGATGCTCGCCCGGGGCTCGGCCGGAAAGCGGTGGACCGTCGTCGGCAGCGACCGGCTCAGCGTCGCGTTCCTCCTCGATCTGCGGAGCGGCCGCACGATCTCGATCGGCGAGCTGATCGGCTCCAAGGAGTTGCCCGCCCAGTTCATCGGCTTCGCCGCCGTCTCGCCCGACGACGCGCACGCGCTGGCGTGGGACGGCCAGCACTCGTTCCTGATCACCCTCGGCTCCAAACCGAAGGCACGCCGGCTGGGAGACGGCCGCCCTTCGTTCGGGCCCGATTTCTCGCCCGACGGCAAGGAGATCGTCTACTCACGCCTCGGCGATTCGGGGTCGGGCAGCCAGGTCATGACCGAACGGGTCGCGGGCGGGGGCGGGGGCGGGGGCGGCGGCAAGGTGCACGAGAGCGACGACATCGCGATCACGCTCTGGGCCCCCCACGGCCGCACGCTGCTGATCGACCACCGCAAGGCGGGCGCGGCGGGAAGCGGCTCGGTCTCGACGCTGGACCTCGACGCCAACCGGGAGCGCACCATGCTCGACTACGCGGGCGTCCTCAGCGCCGTCCAGTTCTCCGCCGACGGCAGGGACGCGCTGCTCGACGTGCAGAACGGCGAGTCCCACCGGATCTGGATCGGCGACATGGCGAAGGGCACGGCGACGGAGGCGTTCTCCGACGCCGACCACGTCCCCTTCCCCGGCCTCTACGGCGACGCCCGTTGGGCGACCCTCACCCCCGCGTCCCCCTACGTCAAAGGCGGCATCGTCGGCCACTACACCGGGATCGATCTGCAGACCGGGCAGCTGACCCGTCTGCTCGACCGGGAACGGGGATCCTCCTACCTCCCGCCCACGCTTTCGGCGAACGGGCGGTTCGCGCTGCTGGAGGAGCGCCGCGACGACGCCTCGACCGTCTGGCTCCTCGACAACGCGACCGGCATCGACCGCTCGCTCGGCACTGCGCAGAGCCTCGGCGCCGCCTTCGCCCCCGACGGCTGCTGGGTCGCGCTCTCCTCAACCGAGCGTACCGAGGACGGCATCCTCCCCCGTCTCACTGTCGCGAATGTGGGCGGCACGATCTCGACCCCGGCGGGCGCCGGCGGCGTCACCGCCTGGATCAACGGCTGAACGCCCGATGGCGGGCCGGTCTCCTGCGCGCCGCCGACATCGCAGATAATCCACGACGCGCGGCCATCGGCCAATCACGAAAGGAACGCTCTCCATGCGCATCACCCGGGCGACGACCTACATCGTCGGCAACCCCTGGAAGAACTGGCTCTTCGTGCGGGTCGACACCGACCAGCCCGGCTTGTACGGCGTCGGCGAGGGCTCGCTCAACGCCTTCGCGAAGACCGTCGAGGCGGCCATCCACGAGCTCGCACCCCGTTTCGAGGGCATGGACCCGTTCCAGGTCGAGACGATCTACCAGCGGATGACGCGCGACGTCTACTCCGAGGGCGGGCAGATCCAGATGAACGCCGCCGCGGCGATCGAGATCGCCTGCTGGGACATCATCGGCAAGGAGACCGGGCGGCCGGTCTACGACCTGCTCGGCGGCCGCTACCACGAGACGCTGCCGGTCTACGCGAACGGCTGGTACCAGGGGGACAGGAAGCCGGAGATGTTCGCCGAGAAGGCGCTCGAAGTCGTCGCGAAAGGCTATCAGGCGCTGAAGTTCGACCCCTTCGGCGCGGCCTGGCGGACGATGCCGCCGGACGACTTCAAACTCTCGATCGACATCGTCCGCGCCGTCCGCGACGCGGTCGGGCCGCAGGTCCAGCTGATGATCGAGGGGCATCGCCGGTTCAGCGTCGCCGAGGCGGTCAAGGTCGGGGAGGCGCTCGTCGAGTTCGACCCGACCTGGTTCGAGGAGCCGACCGACCACATGAAGATCGACGCGACCGCCGAGGTCGCGCGCCGGCTGACGATCCCGGTCTCGACCGGCGAGAGCTTCACCACCACCCACCAGTTCGCGGAGATGCTCGGGCACAACGCGGTCCACATCCTCCAGCCCGATCCGTCGAACCTCGGCGGCATCCTGAAGACGCGGATGGTCTGTGGGATGGTCGACGCCCACTACGGCGTGGTCGCGCCGCATCAGGCGCAGGGGCCGATCTCGACGGCCGTCTGCGTCCAGATCGACGCCTGCACGCCGAACCTGCTCGTGCAGGAGCTCTTCGACGACTTCAACGTCTCCTGGGAGAAGGAACTGGTCACCTGGTCGCCGCACGTCCGCGCCGACGGCCGGATCGAGATCCCGACCGGCCCCGGTCTCGGCTGCGACCTGAACTGGGACGAGGTGGGCAAGCACCCCTACGAGGTCAGCAACTTCCTGCCGCTCTTCGCCACCGGCTGGGAGCGCCGGGAGAGCCAGGCCGACCCGGGAGCCGCCGCCGCCGATCAATCGGTCGCGCCCGCGCCGGCGCCCGCCGAGAACGTGATCGCGCTGTAGCGCGACGTCCGTCGATCTTCGCCGGATGCCGCCGACCAAAGCAGGATTCCCCGTCGTCTCCGAACGGCGGTGGAGGACTGGTCTGTGCACGATCGATCGGCATCGTTTTGGACACCGACGCGGCACCCCTCCCCGTCATTCCGAGCGGAGCCCGCAGGCGGACTCCAGGTATCCGTTCGACCGGAGCGAAAATCGTCGTGGGTTCGGGCGGTGAACCATGACGATGCACCGAGCAAGGAGGCCGACACAACATCGCGTCCCGACGAAGGAGGAATGATGCCGTTCACGATGCGGGACGACAGGGCGCGTCGGGGGCCGCGAAGGCGTCGATCCATTCCCACCACCGCCGACCATGGCCGCGTTGGCCTTCCCGTTCGCGGAGCGTCATGAGCAACGATCGGATTGAGTGGACCTTGGTGACGGACATCGGGCGCTGGGTCGGGTTCGGGTTCGGCCTGGCGATCATCGTCACCACGTGGCGCAGCATCATCAGCACCTTCGTGCTGCCGCGGGCGATCACCTCGCGCATCACCTGCACGTCATGGATCGCGACGCGTTGGCTCTTCCTGGCGCGCGCGAACCGCACCGCCAACTACGAGCGCAAGGACAAGATCCTCGCGCTGCTCGGACCGACGGCGCTGCTGGACACGCTCGTCGTCTGGATGCTCTGCTTTCTCGCCGGCTTCGCGCTGCTCTTCTGGCCGCTGGTCGACGGCGGTCCGCGGCAGGCGCTCAAGCTCGCCGGCTCGTCCTTCTTCACCCTCGGCGTCGTCTCGTCGCCCCGCGGCGGCCCGACGATCGTCGAGTTCATCGCGGCGGCGACCGGGATGATCGTCGTGGCGTTGCAGATCGGCTATCTGCCGGCGCTCTACGGCGCGTACAACCGCCGCGAGACGCTGGTGGTCGCGCTCAACGCCCGGGCAGGCACCCCCACCTGGGGCCCCGAGCTCCTGGCCCGCCACCAGCTCAACAACGCGGTCTCCACCCTGTCCCCGCTCTACGCCCAGTGGGAGGTGTGGGCGGCCGACATCACGGAGTCGCACGTCAGCCATCCGTGGCTGATGGCGTTCCGTTCGACCGATCCCCTGCAGTCATGGATCATCAGCCTGCTGGCCGTGCTCGATTCGGCGGCGCTCTGGGTCTCGCTCGCGCCGTCGACGGCGCCGCCCGAGGCGCGGCAATGCCTGCACGCGGGTTGCGTCGCCATGCGCACGTTGGGCGGTCTAACCGGCGGCGGCGGCGGCGAGCCGCCCGACTCGTCGCAGATCCACCTGCCCTTCCCGTCCTTCCTGCGCGGGGTCGAGATCGTCACGGAGGCCGGATTCCCCACGGAGGTCGGCGGTGCGGAGGCGTGGGGCCTCTTCTCCCGCTGGCGGATCCAGTACGAGGCGTCGGCCTTCGATCGCCGACTACTCCGTGGCCGTGCCCGCCCCCTGGTCCGGCCGGCGCACGAACATGTCCGGCGACGAGATCCGCGACGTCATCGGCCAACGTCCGGTCTACATCACCCCGGACACCGCCGACGCCGCCCGGCAGGATGCGGCGTCTGCGGCCGCGGAGATCGCCGGCGCCGACCGCACCACCGCGCAGTGAGAGGTCGGCGCAGCTGCTCTGGCGATCGCGGGCATGCGACGGAAGTTTTCGTTCTTCGGGATGACGGCTGAGGGAGTGCTCCGATAATGTCATTCTGACGAAGGAAGAATCTCGTCGTCGTCCGGACCACCCGTCGTCTGACGATGGGGGGAAACCCGATCGGCGGTCCGGGCATCTCCATGCGCCATGCCCGAGCTGTCGACGGTTCTCGCCCCGCGCGAAGGGATTCCCCGACTCCGCCTGCGGGCTCCGCTCGGAATGACGGTGGCAGCGGGGAGGGTGACAGGCAGCTACTCCACCCCGCGTATCGAGCGCTCCTCGCCGAGGGCCAAGGCGGCGGTGATCAGCGACAGGTGGCTGAAGGCTTGGGGGAAGTTGCCCAGCTGGCGTCCGGCGTCCGGGTCGTACTCCTCGGCGAGCAAGCCCAGATCGTTGCGGAGGTCGAGCAGGCGCTCGAAGAGTTCCCGCGCCTCGTCATGCTTCCCCTGCAGCGCCAGCACCTCGACGAGCCAGAAGGAGCAGGCGAGAAAGACGCCCTCCCCCGCCGGCAGCCCGTCGACCCCGTCCTCCGCGATCCGGTAGCGCAGGATCAGCCCCCCACGCGTCAACTCGCGGCGGATCGCGTCGACGGTGGAGACGACTCGGGGATCGGTCGCCGACAGGAAGCCGACGATCGGCATCAGGAGCACGCTGGCGTCGAGCTCGTCCGAGCCGTACGACTGGGCGAAGGCCCGTTTCCCCTCGCTCCACGCGCCCGCCAGCACCTGCTCCTTGATCTCGTCGCGATGCAGACGCCACCGGTCGAACGGCCCCTCAAGCCCGAACTCCTCGCTCATGCGCACGGCGCGGTCGAAGGCGACCCATGCCATCACCTTCGAGTGGGTGAAGTGGCGCAGCGGGCCGCGCACCTCCCAGATGCCCGCGTCCTTCCCCCGCCACCCCGTCTCCAGCCACTCCAGCAATTTGCCGAGCATCGCCCAGTTGAACTCCGAATGGTCGATGCCGTGGCGCCGGCTCTGATACGCGCAGTCGAGCACCTCGCCGTAGACGTCGAGCTGCGTCTGCGCGGAGGCGGCGTTGCCGACGCGGACCGGGCGCGACCCGGCGAACCCCGGCAGCCAGTCGAGCTCGTATTCCTCGAGCCGGCGCTCGCCGGCGATGCCGTACATGATCTGGACCATCGCCGGGTCGCCGGCGATCGCCCGCAGCAGCCACTCGCGCCACGCCATCGCCTCGTCGCGGTACCCGGCGTTGAGCATCGCGAGCAGGGTCAGCG
>JBPCRG010000672.1:0-6335 GCA_050997095.1 Thermomicrobiales bacterium
GAAGGGATCAGGAGCGGCCGCTCGGAATGGTCGATGAGGTCTGCCGCCCGCGCGATGGCGTCCGGGTCGGGCGCAGGTCTCAGGCCGGAGACGGCGGTATCGTAGGGGCCGATCCCGCTCTCCGCGAGGCCGATGTCGGCGGGCAGCTCGACGTAGACCGGACCGGGCTGGCCGGTGGTCGCGATCTGGATCGCGCGGCGGATCGTCCAAGGGATGCGCGACGCGAGTTCGACCGTCGTCGCCCACTTGGTGATCGGCTTGAGCATCCCGATGTGGTCGGTCTCCTGGAAGGCGCCCATGCCGTTCGTCGTCCGGCTGGCCCGCACGCCGAGGATGAGCATCGGCGTGCAGCCGGAGTAGGCCTCCAGAATCCCGGGCATCAGATTGGCGATGCCGGGGCCGGGACAGCCGAAGCAGACCGCGATCCTGCCCGAGACGCGGGTGTAGGCCATCGCCAAGAAGGCGCCGGACGTTTCGTAGCGGACGCCGACCGCCTTCGGCCCGCCATCCCCCATCGCCTCGTGGATCGCGTCGTAGAGATGCAGCGGGTCGCCCGGCAGTCCGAAGACGTACCCGATGCCTTCGGCCTTCAGCCCCTCGACGACCGCCTGCCATCCCGTTCTCGTCCCACGCATCGTCGCGATCGTCATTCGTCCGTCGCTCCTTCGGTTTCCGGCGCCCCGACCGTGATCCGCGCATCCTGCGAAAACGTGCCGCCGAGATCGGTCCCGATACGCTACGGCCCGCCGCGAAGCGTGTCAACAGACGATGCGTGCGACGGACTCGAACCGTTAAGACACGTCCGCATGCGCGACCGCGAACCAGCCGACTCGGACGCGCGGCGACCGTCCCACGTCGCGAATCGGGCCTGGGTGCGGTATATAGATTGCGTGTAGGGCGAAGACTGCCTTCCCGCTTCGAGCGGGAACGTCGATCTCGCTCTTTTTTGACGCCCGAACGCATAGATGACGCAATCTGAAGCCCAAAGAGGGCAAAGGAGTTTCCGGGTGACGACGAAGCCTTCATCCATTTTCACGACACCGGCCCGTCTCGATCGGCTGCACGACCTCGCCTACAACCTGTGGTGGAGCTGGAACAGCGACGCGAAGGGATTGATGCGCGAACTCGATCCGATGCTCTGGGAGGCGGCGAGCGAGAATCTCGTGCTCTATCTCCACCGGCTTCCCGCCGCGCGGCTCGAGGCCGCCGCCGCCGACCCGGATTTCGTGCGCCGGTTCGACGCGGTCATGTCCCGCTTCGACGCGGCGGTCCACGGGGACGTCGGCCAGACCTGGATCGGTCGCAACCGTCCCGAATTGGTCGGCAGGCCGCTGGCCTACTTCTCCGCGGAGTTCGGCGTGCATCGCGCGCTGCCGATCTACTCGGGCGGGCTGGGCGTCCTCGCCGGGGACCACATCAAGGAGGCGAGCGATCTCGGATTGCCGCTTCAGGCGATGTCGCTCCTCTACCGTCAGGGCTACCTCAGCCAGCGCCTGACCGGGGACGGCTGGCAGGAGGACGTGACCGCCCATCTGGCGCCGGGCGAGGAGCCGACCGTCCAGGAGATGGACGAGGCGGGCAATCCGCGCATCGTCCACCTCACGTTCGACTCCCCGGAGAATTCGCTGAACCTCGCGATCTGGTGCGTGCGGGTCGGGCGCGTCCCGCTCTACCTGCTGGATGCGGACGTCGACGGCAATCCGGAATGGACGCGGACCGTCTCCTCCCGCCTCTACGGCGGCGACCAGGAGCACCGGCTGCGGCAGGAGATCATCCTCGGCATCGGCGGCGTCCGCGCCTTCCGCGCGCTCGGCGTCGACCCCGTCTACTGGCACGCGAACGAGGGGCACGCCGCGTTCCATCTGCTCGAGCGGATCCGCGAGTTCGTCGTCGACGGCCTCACCTTCGACGAGGCCGCGGACCGGGTGCGGCAAAGCACGGTCTTCACCAGCCACACGCCGGTCCCGGCGGGGCACGACGTCTTTCCGGCCGAGATGATGGACCGCTACTTCGCGCACTATTGGCCGCAGCTGGGACTCGACCGCGAGACGTTTCTCGCCTTGGGTCGGCACGGCGGGAGCGACGCCGGCTTCAACCTGACCGCGCTCTCGATGCGGCTCGCGGAGCGCCGGAACGGCGTGAGCGAGAAGCATGGCGAGATCACGCGGTCGATGTGGCATGACATCTGGCCGGGCATGGCGGCGGAGGACGCGCCGATCACCTCGGTCACGAACGGCGTGCATCTGCCGACGTGGATCTCGTGGCGGATCACCCGCATGCTCGACGCCCATCTCGGCCGGGAATGGCGCGACCGGCAGGAGGATCCGGCCGTCTGGGACGCGATCATGGAGATTCCGGACGTCAAATTCTGGTCGATCCACAACGCCGCCAAGCGCGAACTGTTCGACACGCTGCGCGAGCACCCGCGGATGCGCTGGGTCGGCGGCGGCTACGATCCCAGCCAAGTCGTGACCGCGGCGCCCTTCTTCGAGAGCGATGTCCTGACGCTCGGCTTCGCCCGCCGCTTCGCGACCTACAAGCGCGCGACGCTGCTCTTCCACGACAGCGACCGCCTCGCGACCATCCTGAACGACGTGCAGCGGCCGGTCCAGATCGTCTTCGCGGGCAAGGCGCATCCCGCGGACGAGGGCGGCAAGAAGATGATCCAGGAGATCTTCTGGCACTCCCGCAAACCACGCTTCGGCGGCAGGATCGCGTTCGCCGAGGACTACGACATGGGCTTGGCCTCGCTGCTGGTCGCGGGAGTCGACATCTGGCTGAACAACCCGCGGGCGCCGCTCGAGGCCAGCGGGACGAGCGGGATGAAGGCCTCGGCGAACGGCGTGCCCAACCTGAGCATCCTCGACGGCTGGTGGCGCGAGGGGTGGCGGTCCGACGAGAGCAACGGCTGGGGCATCGAGCCCATCGAGACCGAGGGCGTCGACCAGGACGAGGCCGAGGCGAACGCGATCTACGAGATCCTCGAGCGGAAGGTGGTTCCCCTCTATTACAGCCAGGGCGAGGACGGGCTGTCGCACGAATGGATCGCGGTGGCGAAGAACGCGATGCGGACCGTGGCTCCGGAGTTCAGCGCCCGGCGGATGCTTCTGGACTACATCGACAAGCTTTATGCGCCGGCCGCGGACGCCCTGATCCGCGTCTGACGGGATCGGGTCGTCCGGCTAAGCGCGTCCCGCCTATCGGTCACGCGCCGATCTGGCGTCGCCGAACTCGATTCCGGGGCCGACGTCCGTCCGGGACGTCCCGTTGGAGCCGGAGACGGCTTCTCCCTTCCACCTGCCCCACCGGATGCCGTCGGACGGCGCCCCGGCCCGGCGCAGGACATAGAGATGCTGCGGGGTGCGGTCGAGCCATTTCGAGAGCGGCTGCCTCGACAGGATGTCGTACCCCGGAACCGATCCTCCGGCGATCAGATAGGTGGAGTCCGTCGCGGTCGCGTAGACGTCGGTCCACCAGGTGCCGTGCGGCGTCTGCCGGGGGATGTGGTTCCGTTCGCTGAATTCCCAGAGGTGGTAGGCGTCCCAGGCGTATCCGGCGTCGAGTCTCGTGTCGTCGACCCCCGCGGCGTTCATCGATCCGGCCAGCGTCCAGACGTTCTGCTGGAAGACGAGCGCGTCGCGGGTGCCCACGACGGAGAAGAGGCCGACCGCCGCGACCGCCGCCCAGGCGACGAAGGTGTGCAGCCGACGGCCGTTGAGCGCCCAGAGCAGCAGCGCGATCGCGAAGGGCAGCAGCGGGAGCAGATAGCGGTCGAGCGAGATCACCCAGTTGCGGAAGAGGAACGACTGCGGAACCACGCCGACCGCCTGCCACGACGCGATGCCCAGCGCCATGCCCGCGGCGGGACGATGGGGCGTGCCGCGGTCGTCGAGCGTCCGCATGAGGGCGAGCGCGAAGAGCGCGGCGGCGACCGCGCAGGCGATCGTGATCCAGTCGAAAACCGCCAATCCGGCCAGGGGCGCCCGCGAGTGCCGCAGATCACCGGCCCCCGGCCCTCCCTGGCTGAGGAAGTGGGGGATGTAGGGCATCCGTCGGCCCGACCCCCAGAACCAGCCGAGTCCGGCCAGGAGGATTCCCGACCAGAGCGCGAACGAGAGCCAGGCCCTCCGGGATTTGAGCGTGACCACGCCGCCCAGGACGCCCAGCAGTCCAGTCACGATCGGGAGGATGAACAAGCCGAGATACATGAGCTCGATCACCGTCAGGCGGCGGATCAGCAGCCACGTCTCGTCCCACCCGGCCCCGCGGATCTCGTCGAGGAAGAGCCCCTGCTGGCTGGGAAGTCCGCGGGCGACGACCAGGTAGTAGCCGAGGAACGTCGTCGCCGGGATCGCCACGATCCGGGCGAATCGGATCGCGCCTGCGCGGTCCGCGCGCAGGCGGCCGGAGACCAGGAGGTAGGTGACCACGCCGAGGGGGATCATCGCCCCGTGCGGCCGCTGGAGCACCGCGAGCGCCGCGACCACCGATCCGGCCACCAGCGCCCGGTCGCCGTCGGCTCCGGGACGCAGACCGCGCAGATACCAGTAGGAGGAGATCACGAGAAGCGCCAGGAAGTGGGGATCGCTCATGAACGAGTACGTGATCGGGAAGAGGACCGGATTGAAGAGATAGACCGCGACGCCGAGCGCGCTGCGCGACGGGTCGACGCCGAGCTCGCGGCACATGCCGTACATCGCCGGACCGCTGAGGAGCACCCGCGCGATCGTGGAGACGCGCAGCACGCCGAACGACATGCCGAAGATGAACGCGAATGACGCGCCCCAGAACAGCTGGAAGACTTGGGTGGCGGCGGCGATCGGAAGGATGTGGAACCGGCCATCGTTGACCAGATACTCCACCGAGCGCGCGTATGTCCAATCGTCGCTGATCGAAACCGGAGCGAGCGTGGGGATGAGGAACGCCGCCAGGATATAGCCGACCAGCACGGAGGAGAGCGGCCAGAGCGCACGGGGGATCGCCCAGGTGAGCGCAGCCGCATCGGTGTCGCGCATCGTCCGAACCCGGCGCTCGGGCGTGGTCGAGACCGCTTCCGTGGCAAGCAGCGTGCGTGGCCGTCGTCGGATGGGCCTGCGCGGGGAGGATTCACTCATCAATTGTCGCCCGGTCGGCCGTCGCCCGAACACCGTGAAGGGTGGCCGACTGCGAAGCTCGTTCTAGTAGATCCAAGGTAGGCTACGTTTCGATCGTGCGGGATTGACGAGGCCATACGTCCGCACTGAATCCTGCATCCAGGGTATCATCTTCCCGGATCGCGGGAAAACGCCCCCTTTTGAGCGTCGGGCGCGAAGGCGAGTGACGCAGGCGACCCTGCCCGGACCAAGGACGAGGAACGGATGGAACCTACGTTCTACGAAGATTACTATCGCCATGAGAGCAGCCATTGGTGGTTCCGTTGGCGGTTCGATCTGATTACCGGCCTTGTCGCCTCCATGCGCGGCGGCTCCTCCTTCCGGATTCTCGACGCCGGGTGCGGCACGGGTCAGATGACCAAGCGTCTCGAGAAGCTGGGGCAGGCGTTCGGACTCGACAGCGCCGTCGAAGCCATCACCTTCGCCCGCTCGCGCGGCGTGACTAGGCTGATCCAAGGTTCGATCACCGCGCCCCCCTTCGCCGACGGCTCGTTCGACTGTGTGCTCGCGCTGGACGTGATCGAACACGTCGACGACGACATCGGGATCCTCTCAAGTCTTTTCGAGGTGATCAAGCCCGGTGGCCACCTCATCATCACCGTTCCGGCGTTCGATGCGCTGTGGTCGGAGCACGACGAGATCAACCACCACAAGCGCCGCTACCGGGCGCCGCAACTCCGGCGATTGGTCGAGGAGGCGGGCTTCAGCGTCGACCGGGTGACCTACTGCAACACCGCCCTGTACATTCCCGTCCTCATCACCCGGAAAGCGAAGAATCTGGCGCGCGCCATCACCCGGCGGGGCAAGGATGAGGATCGGACGCTGCAGTCGGATTTGGGTGAGTATCCCAAGCCGATCAACGATGCGCTTTCATGGCTGATGCGGACCGAGACCCGGATCATGAGGAAGACCGACCTGCCGTTCGGCGTCTCGATCCTCGCCGTCGCGTCCCGGCCCGTCGCCTCGGAAGAGACGCACGAGCGGACCCTGGTCACGGCCGCGGCGGAGGACGCCGTGGTCGGAGCCAGTCAAAGGGCGGACGCCCGCGATCGGGAGTTGGTGGTCGCCCAGGGCCATCGCTTCGTCGAAGAGGTGGATCAGTCCGTCGCCTTCTCCTAGGGGGAGCGGCGTACCCCCGCGAGATGAGCGGCCTTCCGGGGACAAAGGCAGCCGACCATGACC
>JBPCRG010000322.1:0-3703 GCA_050997095.1 Thermomicrobiales bacterium
GGCCGTTCGGCCGGCAGGAGCGGGGCGACGACGGCCCAGAGACCGTCGGGCAGCAGGGGTTTGGCCACGGGTCACCTCCAGTCGCTCCACGACCCGCAGACGGCATGCCAGGTTTTGATAGGCGCTCAAACCTCTTCCGCCCGCATCGCGGCCGTCCGCCTCACCCTCGGCTTCACGCCGATCGCATCGTCATACGATTTGCGCTTCCGGGGATCCACCAGCACATCCCGTGCCGAGAGCAATTCGCGCATGCGCTCCGCCGCGTCCGGATCCTTGGACCTGTCGGGGTGGAACTTGAACGCCAGCCGCTTGAACGCCGCCTCGACTACCTCCGGATCGGCGTACGGGTCGACCTGCATGATCTGATAGAGCGTCTCCGCGGCCAGCCCCGGATTCTGGCCGTTCGGGCCGGTCTCGGCCGGCAGCCGGCCCACGTAGTCGGCCAGCCGGTCCGCGCTGATCAGCCGCTGCTCAAGCTCGGGAACCATCGCCGGGGGCAGCGCGAAGCGCGATTGGCATGCCCGGCACTCGAGCAGGTGCTGCTGGCCGACCGGCAGCGACGCGAGGATCGAGACCGTCAGCTTGCGCTTCGCCTGATAGACGGTGAACACGCCCTGATTGCCGCATTTCGGGCACTTTCCGACCACGTATCCCAAATGCGCGACTTCGTCACGGCTGCCAAGAAACACGTTCGCCATCTCCAGTCAATTCGGCATTCGATCAACTGTAGCGCATCGGCTGGCGGAGACGGGCGCCGAGGGCCGCTACGACGGCATGCCCGAGGCGGGGTCCAGACCGGTCCCGGAGATCGTCGGACGCGCCCTCCGCTCCGGGTTGCGCGGGCTCCATTGCGGCGGACCGAACGGCCCGTTGCCGGTGTCGAACGGGATCGCCACCTGCCGGCGCCCGCCGAACCGCTCGGCGAACGGGATCACGTACGACGGCTCGACATTCGTCGCCGCCGGCGCCAGCAGGGACCGTCCGTCCTGCGCCCAGCTAATCTGGGCGCCCACGTCGGTCGGGACGGTCACCCACTCCTCCGCGCCGTCCGTCCAGACCGTCACCCGCCCGTCGCCGTCCCGCCACGCGAAGCGCGAGCCGTCGGGCGACCAGACCGGGGTCCCGGTCCGCCAGGCGGCGGTCGGGACCTGCTCCAGCGAGTCGTCCGACAGGTTGAGCAGAAACAGCTCGCCGCGCTCCTCGTTGGAGTAGTCTCCGGGGTTCGTGAGCACGAGCAGGCGCTCGCCGACCGGCGACCACTCGACCCAGAACTCGTTCCGGATTCGCGTCCCCGTCACATCGGCCACCTCTCCGGTGCGGACGTCGAGCACTTGGACGTCGCCGCCGCCGATCTGGAAATAGCCTCCCCCGCTCGTCCCGCTCGGGTTGATCGAGCGGTCGACGAAGGCGATGCGCCCGCCGTCGGGCGACCACGAGATCGAGGCGGCATAGTCGAAGCGGTCTCCGGTCATGTCCGAGACCGTGCCGTCGCGGAGGTCGACGATCGACAGATTGATGCGCCCCTCCGCGGTCTGCCGGTTGAACTGCGCCGTGCCCATGAAGGCGATCCGCGTCCCGTCCGGGCTCGAGCTCGGCCAGGCGTAGGGCAGGACCGACGTCGCGACCTGCCGCAGGTCCGAACCGTCGGCGTCCACCACGAAGAGCGCGGCATCGAGCCTCGGCCCCTGCCGCGGGTAGCCGACGAACGCGATCCTCCTCTGGTCCGGACTCCACGCGAGCCACGAGGCGTCCTTCCCCGCCGCGATCAGCCGCTCGTCGCTTCCGCCGACGCCGCCGGTGTAGACCGAGCCCCCCCGGATGTAGACGAAGGGCGCGTGCTCGGACCGGACGTTCCGGAGGCGCGCGGCCACCTCCGCATCCTCCGGCCGCTCCACGGCCGCCCCGGCCAATTCGCGCGCGGCGGCCAGCCAGTCGCGATGGCTCTCGGCCACGTCCGCACGCCGCAGTTGCTCGCCGACGCTCCGCCCGCGGGCCTGTTCGAGCAGGACCGCGGCATCCCGATAGCCGGGAAGATCCCGGACGACCGCGAGCAGATCCGCCGCCGCCGCCTCGAACAGGCCGGCGTCCAACTCCGCCACTCCGGCCGCGTATCGGGCCTCGAACGGAGCGAGCGCCGCGCGGACGGCGTCGACCCGCCGCGGCGCGTCGCGATATCCCCCGAGACCGCTGAACGCCCGCTCCGCGCGGGGGTAGTCGCCGGACGACTCGGCGGCGGCGGCGATCCCATAGGCCTGCGCGAGTCCCCGGCGCTGCTCCCACTGCCGGGCTGCGAGGAGCACGCCGAGCAGCATCAGAACCGCGACGGGTGCGGCGGCGATCCCCCGCAGCAGTCTCCGGCGGGGCGGGTCCGCCGCGATTCCGGCGACGTCGGGCTCCGCGTGGACGAGCGGCCGCGCCAGAACCGCCCCGCATCCGGAGCAGACATCGGCCGATCCCGGATTCATCGCAGCGCAGCGGATGCAGAACATGGTCGCCTCAAGCTATGAGGGATGGTAGGGGGTAGGCGTTGGGCGGACCGACGTGCTGCTTACTGCTTAATGCTTACCACCTGCTCCCTAGATTTATACGGGATATGTCGTCTAAGACGCCAATGTCACGGCGTCCCGGGCGATCTCCGCCACGTCCCCGATTCCGCAGAGGATCATCGCCGTCGCAAGTTCCGCGCGCAGCATCTCCAGCACCGCCGACGCGCCGGCCTCCCCGGCGAACGCCAGGCCGTACAGGATCGGCCGCCCGACCATCACCGCCCGCGCACCGAGCGCGAGGGCCTTGACCACGTCGCTCCCCCGCCGCACTCCCCCGTCGAGGATGATCTCCGCGCTTCCGCCGACCGCCTCCGCGATCGCCGGCAGCGCCTCGATCGCCGCCGGCGCGCCGTCCAGCTGCCTCCCGCCGTGATTCGAGACGCACAGCGCGGCGGCCCCGTGCCCGACCGCCTTCCGCGCGTCGTCGGCGCGGAGCACGCCCTTCACCGCCACGGGCAGCCGGGTCGACGCCGCGAGCCAGTCGAGATCCTTCCACGTGATCGCCGGGTCCCACTGCGTCAGCTTGGAATAGGAGGGGGGATCGCCCCGAAAGTCGAGGGGCAGAAGATTCGGCATGGTCATCCCGGGCGGCATCTCGAACCGGTTGCGCATGTCCGATTCCCGCCGGCCGCGCACCGCGACGTCGACGGTCAGCACGATCGCGCCCGCGCCCGCGGCCTCGGCCCGTCGGATCAGGTCGAACGACAGGCCCCGGTCCCGCAGCAGATAGGTCTGGAACCACCACGGCCCCGCGCGCCCGGCGACCGCCTCCATCGCGACGCTCGCGGCGACGCCGAGCGAGAAGACCGTGCCCGCCTGCCGCGCCGCCGACGCGCTGGCGCACTCCCCCTCAGGATGCGCCAGTTGATGCAGCCCCATCGGCGCGACCAGCACGGGCATCGAGACGGGCTGGCCAAGCACTGTCGTCGCCAACCGGGGCGTCTCGACACCGGAGAGGATCCGCGGCGCGAGCCGCAACCGCGAGAACGCCTCCCGGTTGGCCCTGAGGGTGACCTCGTCCTCGGCCCCGCCCGCGATGAAGTCGAAGGTCGGCTTGGCCATCGAAGCCCGGGCGTACGACTCGAACTCCGAGACGTTCACGATCGTGTCGAGACCCTTCGCAGCATCCACGCCAATCCCCCTTCGCATGTGCGGCA
>JBPCRG010000145.1:0-4081 GCA_050997095.1 Thermomicrobiales bacterium
ACCCCGGCCTCGCCGTCATGATCACCGGCGCCGGCTTCGGCCTCCTCGGCGACGGTTTGGCGCAGGCGCTGCGGCCGAAGGGGTAGGCACCGCGCCTTCCCGGCTCCGCGCCGCCCATCCTCCACGCCCGCGAACGCCGGTCCCTTGAGGCGAGCCGAATGTCCGGTTACCCAGTGCGGGCCGGATTTGCTATGCTGGAGGAACGAGGAGGGATGGCATGACCCGTCGACTCACCCAGCGGCACGAAGAGCTCGTCGAACGGATCATCGCCGGTGGTCAGTACGCGGACGCCGACGAGGTGATCGACCAGGCGCTGCGCCTGCTCGATGAGCGGCAGCGCTCGCGGGAGTTGCGCGCCAAGCTGCAAATCGGCGTCGACCAGCTTCACCGCGGGGAAGGCATCCCCTTCACTTCCGAGTGGAGCGCCGACCGGGTCCGCGTCGTGCGCGAACGCGCGGCGGCGGGCGAGACGCCGCACCCCGATGTCTGTCCCTAGACGGATCGTCAAACTCGCTCCTGTCGCCCAACGCGACTACGACGACATCCTGCTGCACAGTTTCCTGACGTGGGGCGAGTATCAAATGGAGCAATACCGGTCGACCCTCGACGGAGCCTTCGTCGATTTGGAAGACTTCCCTTAAATCGGTGTCCGAAGTGACCATCTCTTTCCCGGTTGCCGCTGCTGCCCTGTCGGCCATCACGTGCTCTATTACCGGATCAGGGATGACGTGATCGAGATCGTGCACATCTTGCACGAACGGATGGACCCGATGCGTCATGTGAAATGATTCTTCCGAAGCTCTTCGGCGCCGGCTTCGGCCTCCTCGGCGACGGGCTGGCGCAGGCGCTGCGGCCGAAGGGGCAGACGGACACCCTAGTGTGGCCATGAGAATCGTCGAACGCATCATCGCCGCCGCTCGGCACGCGGGTGTCGGTCACGAGATCGAGCAGGCGCTGCGCCTGCTCGAAGCTCACCAGAGCCGCCAACAAATCCGCGCCGACCTGTGGACTGGCTTCGGTGGGCTCCCCCGTGGCGAAAGCGCGCCGGTCACTATTGAACGGAGTGGCGGCCGATCCCCCGGTGCGCGGAAAAGTTCGGTGGACGGCGAAATCCCGAGCCCCGATGTCTGGCTCAACACGGACCGTCGGACTTTCCCGTGCCGCGTCGTGCGATTGCGCCGCCACTGACGGACGACTCGGCGCGTGACGATCGGCCACCGTCGGCGGTCAAGATCGCGAGTCATACCGTCGCGGACATCAGCGGCGTGCGCTTCGCGCAGTAGCCGTTGAACCCCGCCCACGTTGCTCCGGCCCTCGACCGGGTGTCCAGCTAGGTCCCACCGCCAAGGTCGTTCACGCGGCCCCGATGAGCTCGTCCACCGCGCGCAGCAGCACCTCGATGTCGAACGGTTTGCTGAGGAAGCGCTGGCCGCCGTAGCGCGGCTGGTCCGCCTGCACGCGCTCGAGCAGGTTCGCGTCCGTGGAGACGACGATAACCGGGATGCCGTGCGTGAGCACGTCCGAGCGCAACCGCTCCAGCATGTCCCATCCGGCGTCGACGTGGATCGCCAGGTCGATGATCAGCAGCGACGGCTCGAGAGCCGCGATCTGCTCGAACGTCCCCGGCACGAAATTCGTCGTCGTCACGTTGTACGACTCGTCCTCGAGCAGGTCCCGCAAGACGTTGAGGAAGTCGGACGCGCCGTTGACCGCGAAGATGTGCTTCCGTCTCATCTGCCGGAGTTGATCGGCGTCGACGTCGGCCTCTGTGCGTACTGCCACAGTCTCTTCCCCCGTTGAACGCCATGACTGACAGGTGAGAAATTGAGCTTATCGCGGATCGCGACAGGCCGCAACCGCGGATGAAGCGCGGCGGCGTTTCATGACGCGTCGGCTTGCCGTCGCAATGCCGTGCCGTCGGCGCCCGCGGAACGATCCGACCAGCCTCATCGCCACGGATGCTTGGCCGAACCGCGGCCATTCCTTGGCTGAACCTTTCGACGGGAGAATGAGGCTCTCCGCCGACCCGGCCCCGTTCGGACGTTCACACCCCGGCCACCGCGGAGATCGTCCGCGCGATGGCGTAGGCGGCCCCGCCGGCCAAGCCGCCGAGGACGACGGTCTGCGCCGCCCCATGCAGCGGCGGGAGGCCGGTGAAGCGGGCCTTGACCGCGCCGAAGACGGCCAGGGCGACGACCGAGACGGCCGCCGAGATGAGCAGCGCCTGCCCGACCCCGATCGAGAAGAAGTACGGGAGCAGGGGCACGAAGCCGCCGGCGATGTACGACGCGCCGATCGTCAGGCCGCTGCGGATCGCCCGCTTCGGGTCCGGCTCCTCGAGTCCGAGCTCCTCCTTCATCATGAAGCGGAGCCACGGCCCCGGCGCCGCCGTCACGGCCGCGGTCGCGCCGTCGAGCGCGGCCCCCTCCAGCCCGTAGCCCGCGAAGATCTCGCGGACCTCCCGGCGCTCGACCTCGGGGAGATCGACAATCTCCCGCCGCTCGCGGGCGAACTCGTTGCGGTAGGCGTCGGCGTCGCTTCGGGCCGCCAAGACTCCGCCCAGACCCATCGCGATCGAGCCCGCCGCCATCTCGGAGGCCCCGGCGATCACGACCAGCCAGTGGTTGCTGACCGCCCCGGCCAAACCCGCGGCGAGCGCGAACGGCACCGTCAGACCGTCGGACATCCCGATCACGACGTCCCGGACCGTCGCCGACCCCGTGAAATGCTGCTCGACGTGCGGAGTGTGCGGCATCGTCGGATCCCTCCATTTTCCATCCCGGCGGCCCCGAGGCCACTGGAGACCACCCGCCGAATCCTTCCGGGTGCGCCTTCATTCCGCGCTCCGAAGGTTTCGGCCGCCCGCCGTCAAGCGCTGCCGATCAGGACGCCGGCGGCGAAGACCAGGACGCCGCCGACGATCACCTGGATCGACGAGCGGCGGAACGACATCTGGAAATAGCGGTTGCGGATCGCCGAGATCGCGACCAACTCGATCGCGACGACGACATAGGCGACGAGCAGCGCGATGTGCAGCTGGGCGATCAGGAAGGGCAGCGTGTGGAGCACGCCGCCGATGAAGGTGGCCCCGCCGGTGATCAGCCCGCGCTGGATCGGGTGGCCGCGGCCGGTCAGCTCCCCGTCGTCCGAGAGGCCCTCGGCGAAGGCCATGCTGATCCCCGCCCCGACCGCGGCGGCGAGCCCGATCAGGAAGACGGTGTGCGGACGGTGGGTGGCGTAGGCGGTGGCGAAGATCGGGGCGAGGGTCGAGACGGAGCCGTCCATCAGCCCGACCAGCGCCGGCTGCACGACCTGGAGCAGGAATCGCTGCTCAGTCTCCTCGGTGGAGCGTGCCGGGCCGGCATGGGGGGCGAGGAACGGGAAGAACCTGGCCCACCAAGGCTGGGTCCGGGCGGTTTCGGCTTGGGCGTTCGATTGTTCGGGGGGCCCGGCGGCAGTCTCCTCACGACGGTCTGTGGTCGACGACGGCGGGGCGGCGGGCTAGCCGGCGTCGCCCTGGCAGGCGGGGCAGCGGCCTTCGAGCGTCAGGTTGTACCGGAGCAGCTGGAACCCCGCGGGAGCGGAGGGAAGGCTGACCGGAGCCGCCGCCTCGGGCAGATCCAGCAGCGCGCCGCATCCGACGCACCGCAGGTGGACGTGCTGCTCGGTGCTCGGGTCGAAGCGCGTCCGCCCGTCCCCAAGATCCACCTGGCGCACCTCGCCCAGTTCGACGAGCTCGTTGAGGATCTTGTAGACCGTCCCCATCGAGATCGCGGGCAGGGTGGCGCGGACCGCGGTGTGGATCTCCTCGGCGGTCGGATGCTCCGCATTTCCGTGGAGGTGCCGGTAGATGATCAGCCGCTGCGACGTGACGCGCTGACCGCGCTCGCGCAGGCGGCCAGTGAGCCTCGGTATGTCAAACACCACTCAATCCTTGTCAATAATCATTCCTAACAGCGTGTCCATCTTAGCTGCCCTGGATGGAGTTCGCAAGTGTCCATGAGGATGTGCAAGCCTGCGGGATTGAACTGACCTAATAGATGCCGACCCACCAAGCAGAAATAGAAACGAGGGTCCGAGC
>JBPCRG010000164.1:0-3150 GCA_050997095.1 Thermomicrobiales bacterium
GGGACGCGAGGGGGAAGCGGTGTACAATGCGATTCGACCGCACCAGAGCCTCGGGATGCGCACCCCGGTCGCGTTCCTCGCCGAGCAGTTCGGCATTCATGCGTAGCGGACGTACTGAACCCATTCAGCCACTTGACAACACTGAACTAGAGGGCTAAAGTTGGGGTGTTGATGTGCCCAAACTCCATGCCCATGAGGATCGCCGTGATTTGCCGTCACGGCGATTTCCGTTATGCGGGGCGTTGGGCAGACAATGCGACCGAACGTACTCCCCGATCCCTCCATTATGGGCCCAAAAGCGGCGCCGTCAATGCGCGCGGCGCGATCGATCAGGGCGGATGCGTCCTCCGGGAAGGGATCGCGAGCGAGGCGAATACGGCGGGCGGCGCGCCGCTGTCGAAGCGGGGCCGGTCAGCGATCGTGCGCCAGTCGGCGCGATGGAGGCCGGTGGCAGGCCGCTGTCGAATCAGAACGAGTGGCACGAGTCGCGCTGCCCCTCGTTCCGACCGGGCCCGGCGACACCGCCTGATGTGCCGACGTTCCTTGTCGTCCCCGCTGCGCGACAAGGAACCTCCGACGCGCGCAACCATTGCCGACCTCGGTTCGTTCTACCAGAGACGTGTGCGCCCGGTGTAGTGTGCATCGCGTGGATGTGTGGGGAAAGATCGAAGGGGGAGGGTGCCGATGGACACGTTGGAGATGGTCGGGGCGCGGCTCGGTCGCCGCCGGTTCCTGATGGTTGCTGGTGGGGCGGCGGGGAGCGCGATCCTCGCGGCCTGCGGCGGCAGCACGGCGACCGACACGCCGAAGCCGGCGGCGCCGACGACCGCCGCGCCGACAACCGCCGCGCCCGCCGCCCAGGTGGCACCGACGGCTGCCGCAGGGAGCGCGGCAGTGACGACCCGACCCGCCGGTTCCGCCCCGGTCGCGACGACGGCACCCGTCGCGAGCAGTGTGGCGGTGGCAACCCGGCCCGCCGGCAGCGCCGTCGCCGGTAGCGTGAGCGCGACGACCGCCTCCGGCAGCGCGGCGGCGAGCGCCACGGGCAGCGGCGGCATCCAGACGATGGTGGTCGAGGCGTTCGACTACGGGTTCAGGACGCTCGGCAACATCCCCGGCGGCCCGACGCGCGTGCAGATGAAGAACACCGGCAAGGAGGTGCACCACACCCAGTTCATGCTGCTCAACCCGGGCGTCACCACCGACCAGCTCGGCGCCGCCTCGCCAAGGGCGAGCAGGGGATCGGCGAGGTGTTCGGCCTCGTGACGCAGGCGGGCGGGGTCGGCGTCCTCCCCCCCGGCGGGTCTGCCAAGGTGATCCTCGACCTCAAGGAGGGCCAGTACATGCTTGCCTGCTTCATCGCGGGCGACGACCACATTCCGCACCTCGCCAAGGGGATGCTGATGCCGTTCAAGGTGACCACCGCGCCGGCCGCGGCCTCGGCCCCACCGGCCGTGAACGGCACGATCACGCTGTACGATTTCAACTTCACGATGCCCGACACGCTGCCCGCCGGGAAGAGCATGTACACGGTGACGAACACGGGCGCGCAGTTCCACGAGTTCAACATCGGCCAGCTCCCCCCCGGCAAGACGCTCGCGGACGCCAAGGCGTTCTTTGACCCGGCACCGAACACCCCCCCGCCCGCCGGCCCCCCACCCGTCGCGCCGATCGGCGGCATGAACGCGCTGAGCAAGGGGAACTCCGGCATCGTCGTGCTCGACCTCAAGCCGGGCGATTACGTTGCCCTCTGCAACGTGCCCGACCAGTCGAAGCCGAACGGCGACTTGCACGTCCATCTCGGCATGATCAAGGGCTTCACCGTCAAGTAGCATCCCGACGATCATGAGCGAGGGGCGCGGCGGCCAGCACCGCGCCCCTTCTGTTTGCCTCGGGCCGCCGTCGTCACCGTGCCGCGGCGCGGTCAGCGGCGGGCGAGGCCGACGACCGTCAGCGCCACCCGTACCTCACCGTCCCGGTACCCCCGCCCGATCCACCCGATCGCCTCCAGGGAGGCGAGCGCCCGCTCCGTCTCCGCGCGACTCATCCCCAGCGACGCCCCGATCGGCCACGGGTCGACCAGGTGCATCCCCCGCCGATCGAGCCAGCCGAGCCGGTCGAACAAGGCGAAGCGCCGCCGCAGCGTGATATCGAGGGTGAGCGATGCCATCGCCATCGTTGTTCTCCCTTCTGGTGCCATGTCCGGTCGGCCATCGCGCCCGCATCACGTGGGGAAGAGGACGAGCGCCGCCAGCGCGACCGGCGCGATGCGCTGCACCGAGCCGGTGAGTGGGGCGGCGAGGATCAGGGGCAGGACGCCGAGGATGGCGAGGTGGTTGATGCGCGGGGGAGCGACTCGTTTGTGCATGACCCAGAGACCCTCATGTGCACGCCGACCCCATCATAGGGGGAACGAACGGGCGGGGAGTCGGTTGCGCGCGCCGTTCGGGCGGGAGGTGCACAGATCATCATCCAGACAGCCCGCCGTGATGCCGACCTCAACTTCGATCCTTTGCCGAAGATCGTCGCTAGGCCGCCCCCATCGCGCGTGGAGATCGCGCCACCGCAGGCCACACGCTTCGCCGACGCGCACGGGACGGCGACGCTTTGGCGGATGCGAAACCCGCGGGCACGCGGCGGCGTCATGTGTAGCGATGGCAGCGGCCTGCGCTGCCGAGGGGTCGTCGTGTCATCGAAAGGACGGGATCCATGATCCTCGTGCGCTCCATGTTCCATGCCAAGTTCGGACAAGCCGGGCGGCTGGTGCAGATGTTCACAAACCCCGCCGATATGCCCGAGAGCCTGCGCCTGCCGGCGCGCGTGCTGACCGACCTGAGCGGCCCGTTCGACACGGTGGCGGTGGAGCAGGTCGTCGAGAGCATCGACGACTTCCAGCGCCGGATGCGGGCGATGTTCGCCGCGAGCCAGGGGGAGGGGGCGTCGAACCCGATGACCGAGCTGGTCGCGTCGGGCCAGCGCGAGTACTACACCATCAAGGCCGAGCGCTGACACAGCGACAAGGGCGAGGAGGGAGTGTCGTGGACTCGCCCATTGTGGTGCATGCGCGCGTCCTACGCCCCGAGGATCTGTCAGAGTGTAGTCTACCCAACCCTGATGTAACCACCCGCGTCTCTTCGCGTCAGTCTAGGG